>CAZZXJ010000060.1:0-5149 GCA_964657905.1 uncultured Stigonema sp. | reverse complement strand
GGAGATCAAGGAGGACAAGGAAGCATCCCCTTGCCTTATCTCCCTTATCTCCCTACACCCTTACCAAAGGAGGACGCATCTCCAAACCCAGCAAATTTAGCATTTCTTGATCAGCATCGTATCCGGGACAAGCAGTGGTAACAGTTAACATATGCCCGTTGTCGCTGGAAAAGATAGAATTGGCTCCTGCTAGGAAACATAAGGCTTGCTCAACTTGGGAAAGTTTAACTCTGCCTGCACTGAGACGAACGTCGGCAGCAGGCATTGAAATACGTGCCGTAGCAATCATTCGCACTACATCCCAAATTGGCACATCCGGCTGATTTTCCATTGGTGTGCCCACCACTTTCGAGAGAATATTGATTGGTACTGACTCTGGATGCGGACATAGTGTTGCTAAAGTGTACAACATAGACACGCGATCATCAACGCTTTCACCCAAGCCAAGTATACCGCCGGAGCAGACAGTCACATTTGTTTGCCGGACATTGTTAATGGTGTTCAGGCGTTCGTCGTAAGTCCTAGTGGTAATGATAGTGCTGTAGTAGTCTGGTGAGGTATCCAAGTTATGGTTGTAGGCGTACAGTCCGGCATCTGACAAACGTTTGGCTTGTGCTTCTGTCAGCATACCCAAGGTGCAGCATACCTCTAATCCCAATGCGGTTACTTCCTTAACCATTTCCAGCACTTGCTCAAATTGCGAGTTGTCGCGCACCTCTCGCCAAGCCGCACCCATACAGACGCGACTCACACCGCTTTCTTTAGCTTTGTGTGCGATGCTAACCACTGTTTCTTTTTCTAGAAGTGCTTGTGGTTTCACTTCTGTTTGATAGCGAGAAGATTGGGCACAGTAACTACAATCTTCTGGACAACCGCCTGTTTTGATCGATATCAGCTTACAGACTTGTATCTTTGTTGGGTCATGGTATTGGCGATGCACACTAGCAGCTTGATAGATAAGCTCTAGGAATGGCGTGTCATATATTGCCCGGATATCTGCTTGTTTCCAATCGTAGCGTATTCCCACTGACATCACTATCCTTGTTGTTAAGTTGTTAGTGGTTAGTGGTTAGTTGTCACAAAGAACTACTAACCACTAACCAAATTGCTTAGTCGCTCGTGAAAGCGGCGAATTCTTGTCTGGATTGATCAATAGCTTTTTAATGACATTAACCGATTAACCAACAACTAAACCATCTTGAACTCGAATAGTCCGTTTTGTTTGGGCAGCGACATCTGGTTCATGGGTAACAATCACAATTGTAATTCCTTGCTGATTTAGTTCTGTCAGCAAATCCATGACCTCTTCGGAAGTCTTGGTGTCTAAGGCTCCCGTTGGCTCATCTGCCAAGACCAAAGCAGGTCGATTCACCAAAGCGCGAGCAATGGCAACTCGTTGTTGTTGTCCCCCTGAGAGTTGACTGGGACGGTTGAACAAGCGATCCGCTAGACCTACTTTTGTCAAAGCTTCTATTGCCCTTTGGCGGCGTTTTTGCTTGGATACGTTGGCGTAAACCATCGGGAGCATAACATTGTCTAGGGCTGTTGACCGTGACAAGAGATTAAATTGTTGGAAGACAAAACCTATGCGCTGATTACGGATATACGCCAATTCGTCATCGTCAAAGGTTGTTAAATTTCTGCCTTCTAGGACATAGAGTCCGCTCGTGGGACGGTCGAGGCAACCGATAATATTCATTAGAGTTGATTTACCTGAACCTGACACACCCATAATGGCGACGTATTCCCCGGACTCTATCGACAGATTAATTCCCTTGAGTACAGGGACATTAACTTCTCCTAAGTGGTAGTTTTTGATAATTGATTCCATCCAAATCATATTGTTAGTTGTTAGTTGTTGGTGAGCATAAAGAACCACTAACTAATTTGCTTAGTCGCTTCGTAAAGCGGCGATTGGATCTAATTTGGCTGCGTTCCGTGCTGGAATGACCCCAGCAAGTAACCCAACTATGAACGAGAGTCCAAAACCAACTATTATTGACAAGAGAGAAACGACAAACGGAAACTTGAAAATAGCCGCAGCTGCTGCCGCAATCAAAATACCACTCCCCATACCAATACCTCCTCCAACACTGGAAATCATGATCGCTTCCGCTAAAAATTGATTGAGGATTGCTGAATTTGTAGCTCCTACTGCTTTGCGAATTCCTATTTCCCGTGTTCGCTCCACAACGGAAACCAGCATAATATTGGCAATGCCAATTCCCCCAACGACTAATGAAATCCCGGCGATCGCTACTACCATCACCGTAAATAAACCTACTATATTGGTGAAGGTGCTAATAATATCAGCTTGGTTGATAATTCGGAAATCATCAGGTTCGGGGGGATAAATGTTGTGACGCAGGCGTAAGATATTGGTGAGTTGAAACTGAGCAGCATCTAAATTACTAGATTTGATCAAAATGACATTCACGGAAATGCCTGATAGGGCATTATGACCAACTATCCTCGCTGACATAGTGGTCAGGGGAATGTAAACTTGGTCATCTCGGTCTACTCCTCCCTGAGCACCCTTAGACTCCGTCACGCCAATCACTTCATAAGCCTCTCCTCGAATCCGGATTTTCTTGCCTATAGGATTGGTCTGATCTGTAAAGAGTGTACTTTGAACTGTGGGACCGATAACAGCGACCGACTTGGCAGTATCTAGTTCTTCAGAGTTAAAATATCTACCTTCTTGGACGTGGAGATCTCTGACTTCTGGGTAGTTCAAATCCGTGCCATAAATTGGTGTTGCGTCGTTCTGACCTGCATAAACGACTTGTATAGACTTTTGTAAGTAGGCAGAGACAATATGGGCAGATGGTGCTTGCTTGGCGATCGCCTTGGCATCATCCCAAGTCAAGGTGCTACTCGTACCAAGTCCTTGACGGATATTCCCGCTTCTAGCAACACCAGCAAAGACTTGCAAAATATCCGGACCCAACGCCTGTATTTGTTGCTCAGTTCCCTTTTGCACACCCTGACCAATAGAGGTAATGGCAATCACTGAGGAAATTCCAATAATCACGCCCAGCATAGTTAGTCCTGTGCGTAATTTGTTGCTCCACAGTGCCTCTGTCGCCATTGACAAGATTTCCAGCACTGATACTGTGCGGGTACTCTTAGCCCAAGCAAAACCCTTAAACATAATTTTTTATAGCAATTGTCATCCCTTGTCGAACACGATTTGCGCTACTCAGGGATTAAAATCTTACTAAGTCGCGGCGGAGCGTCTGAATGAATCCCGATCAGGGATTGAAATGAAATCAACATATTTAAAACTAACTTTAAACAGGACCACCGCCTGGAGGACGACCACCACCAGGAAACATTCCTCGCGGTATTGTTTGCGGTCTTAACCCTGGTGGGAAGCTAATCAACACCTTCTCGTTTCCTTGTAATCCAGACTTGACCTCAGTAAAGTTATTTACGGTGATGCCAGTCTTGATGGGAGTAAATATCGGTTTGTAATTTGCTCCCATGACAAACACACCTGTACCTTCTTCTTGGCGCACAACCGCTGCTGTTGGCACCACAACAGCATTCTCCAATCGACCCACTTGGAAATCTACTGTCACATTCATCCCAGACCGCAGCACCTTTTTGGCATCTGAGACAATTGCTACTTTCACTTCAAAACTCGTGACATTCTGCTCTACAGTTGCTTGAGCAGCAATTTCATTCACTTTACCCTCAAAGGTTTTTCCTGGGTAGGCATCTGCTCTAATGATGACTTTTTGACCAAGGTGTATTTGGGGAATATTCATCTCAGCTAAATTTGCTACAACCTCATTCGTAGAAGCCAGGGACAAGATTGAAGAAGAAGTGGCGCTAGATACAGCGCTACCTGAGGTTGTTGGGGTCACAAAAGCGCCTGGGTCAGAGAACTTTTGCGTCACAACACCATCAAAAGGTGCCCGCAGTATAGTATCATTTATCTGTGTTTGGGTCGTGAGTAGTGTACCGCGAGCAGAAGTGACTTGGGCACGCGCTTGGTCAATATCTTCTGTACGTGTTCCAGCTTTAAGGAGTGCCAGGTTCTGTTGCTTCTGCCTCATTACTGCCCGTGCTTGCCCAATGTCTTCTCTACGTGTTCCAGCTTTTTGCAAAGCCAGTGCTTGCTGCGCCACCGCTACTTCGGCTTGGGCGTTATCCCGATCTGCACGTTTTTGGTTTACAGTTTGAAGGGAAATAGCTCCAGATTTGTAAAGTTGCTGATTGCGTTGGAAATCATCTTCCGCTTTACTTAAGGTAGCTTGAGCGCTTTGTAAGTGTGCCTCTGCTTGACCAATATCTTGGGTACGATTGCCTGCGATCGCCTTCTGCAGAGTCGCTTGAGCCTCATCCAATTGTGCCTGTGCTTGGGCAATATCCTGAGGGCGATTACCGTTGAGCGACTTTTGCAGATTTGCCTCTTGTTGTGCTAGTTGTCCTTGCGCTTGTTTGAGTTGCCCTTGAAGATTAGAGTCATCCATGTAAGCCAGAATCTGCCCCTGTTTGACAGTATCTCCTTCCTTCACTAGTAGGCTTTTCAATATGCCTGAGTTTTTCGGGCTGACATTGATTGACCGTTCGGGCTTAACGGTTCCGTTTGCCGAAACCGTTATCGGAAGGCTCTGCTTTTCTACAGAAGCAGTCAGAATCTTGCGTCTTAGTTCTTGCTTAGGAACAATGACCAATTGGCGATAGACTATGTAGCCAAATCCACCCAACAGCAAAAGGACGAGTAGCCAAGACAGCCAGCCCGTCCTGACTTTTTTCTTTACTTTAGGAACAAAATGCGAGGAATCTACAGGGTTTGATGTATCAAGTTTCATTCCTTTTTTGTCTCTCTTAAAAAGAACTGCCACCGAAAGCCACTGCTATTTCAGTTCTACGGCTTATTTGCATATCTGTTACAGATCTTAATGCAAACCTTAATGTGTGATATTATGCTTTTCACCTAAAGAGCCTGAGCCTAAGCCATACGTTGACACATTTGTTGCTGTTGTTCTGACAGGATGATGTTCAATATCTATCATAGAAATTCATTTAAGAATTCGTATAGGACCAACGTCAATCATTTCACTTACACCTTGCCTAGTTGACTAATTTGAGCGTTCTCAAAGAAAACGGCGAGGAATCCCACGCCTACAAGGAGTGG
>CAZZXJ010000059.1:0-17471 GCA_964657905.1 uncultured Stigonema sp. | reverse complement strand
AATGACTAATGACTAAACTGTAAAAATGTCTTCTTCTGCCCAAGCAGGTGCTGCATCTTTTGCTACAACAGTGAGGATGGCATAGTCTGTCTTCTTCACTCCTGGCGGTAATTCTTTAGGAACGCCCATCACAGTTTGCGTTTTAAACACGGTTCCGGGTTTGAGGTCGAAGAAGGGGAATTCTGGTTCGGTGCAACCTAAACAAGGCATTCCCGCGCGAGTTTTGGAGGAAACGCGATTCCACAAAATGCGGTTACAGGAAGAATGGGTCATCGGTCCACGACAGCCCACATCGTAGAATAGGCATCCTTTCCGCTGACCAAATTCAGCGGTTGATGCTTTATAGGCAAAGTGGATGTTGCGAGTACAACCTGTTTGGGTAAAACTTTTGAAGAATGTTTGCGGACGATGCAGTTCGTCGAGGGTAATGTCGCTTATTCGACCTGTGGCGATCGCAACTAATATTTGGGTAATCCAGTCGGGATGGGCTGGACATCCGGGAATGTTGATCACCGGTAATCCCGATTTTGCCCGGAAATCTTTCCCTAAAAAACCGCCTTCTTGACGTTTGAGAAATTGTAATCCTTGGGACTCAGTAGGGTTAGGTGCTATTGCAGGAATTCCTCCCCATGTAGCGCAGTCTCCCACACCCACGACAAAGTTAGCAACTTTGGATAGGTCATTTAACCAATCTTTCATAGGACGGTCAGCAAAACGGTTCCATTCACCGGTGCCATTGGGCGCGTTGATGACAGTACCTTCAAATACCAAGATGTCCAGAGGAATTTCACCGGAAATGCAATCGTACAAAAGTTTTTGCAAGTTTACACCCAGTTCCAGTCCCAGGGATGGATGCCAAAGTACCTTCATGCCAAAGTCGGCGATCAGATCGCAAACTGTCGGTTCTTCGGCGTTGAGAAATGACATGGTGTTACCTGAACAAGCACCACCGTGCAGCCATAGTAAGTTGGTCATCAGCTATCTTTTTGAGATTTTTACCATGCCTAATTCAGGTGACCTGGTTTGGAGAGACTCACCTGTTTCTAAACATTTACTTTTTCATATTATGAAATTTTAGTATTCATTATCTATGATTAAATAAAATTTAATTTTAACTTGTAATAAAAATTGCATAATAATATTATTAAAAGGTTAGTCAATAACAGATATGTATACTAATAAGAGGATAATATATAAACCATGTTCATGGTGGTGAATCTTGAATTTCAAGGGAAAAATATCAGGAAATAATTAGAATGGATATTAATATTGGGGATTTAACTCTATTTTTTAAAAAATAGAGTGGCTCAATCTAAAAAACATCAAATGTAGGGTGCGTTAGCGAAGATCGTAACGCACCGAAATTTTCAATTATGGTGCGTTCTACGTTGAATTGCGTGTGTAAGTTTCGTAGGCGTTAAAAGGCGCAATTCCCCAATCGACAAGACGAGGGTAGTAATGACTAGCATTACAGATTCAGCAGTGACAGCAGCGATCGCAGCGATCGCCTCCGAGTCAGCAACGACACAAGAAAAAATCGAGATGCTGATTGAGATGGCTCAAGGCTTTCAGAAAAAGCCTAAAACAACTCAAGATTTATGGAATGCAGTTGAGCTGTATAACCGGGCGTACGAAATGTGCGCCTCGGATTATCCTTTGCTGAAAGCCAGGGCGAAAGCGGGGATGGCGGGGGCGTTACGAACAATTCCAGATGTTGGCACCCAACTGCTGCTACAAGCGAAAACAGCCTATGAAGAAGCGCTACCGATTTTACAACAGTTAGCCTCACGAGAAGAAGTGGCGGAAGCCCAGATGAATTGGGGGTTGGTGTTACAGTCACTAGTACCCTTCAATTTAGCGCGGATAGCGGATAGCGTCCAGGCTTATCATGAAGCTTTGCAAGTATTTACCTGGCAGAAGTACCCGCAGGAATATGCGATTTTACACAATAACATTGCGATCGCTTACCTTTCAATGCCGCTGTCGTTAGAACAGGAATACTTGCATCAGGGGTTAGCACTACAGACATTTGAAGAGGCGCTGAAGCATATACAGCTACTTGAACACCCCAGAGAATATGCGATGTTGCAAAACAATTTGGGCAATGCTTTGCAATATTTACCTAGTGGGCATCCCTTAGATAATATTTTACGGGCACTCAACGCTTATAACGAAGCCTTAAAAGTGCGTAACCCCAAAAATACGCCCCTAGAATACGCCAATACAATTTCTAACAAAGCCAATGCCTTATTGAATTTACCCGACGACCCAGAAAAGCCAGAAGCCGGCAATCCACAAAATCTCTTGCAAGCGCGTACCTACTATCAAGAAGCTTTAGAAATCTTCACCCAGTACGAACAGATAGAACAAGCACAAGTCGTAGCCCAAGCCCTGCAAGATGTAGGGGCGGGGTCTCCCCGCCCGTAAGGTAATAGGTAATCGATAATAGGAAAAAAATTGATAATTACCAATTACCAACAAAGGAGAAAGACACAAAATGACAGATATTTTGACAAGCCCTACTTTGAGAAACTTACTCACAAGCTTAGCAGTTGGTGAAATTAACCTAATGACAGGATTGGTGTGGCTAATAATAGCAACCGTCTTATCTATGGTCGGCGGCGCTATTGGCGGGATGTTGTTAGCTGGGAAAGATATTGGTTATCAATTTTCCGCAATGCTTGGTGGATTATTTGCTCCTGCTGGTGTGATTCCAGCGATCCTATTAGGACTATTTCTGCTGAATTTATTAACAAAATTATAGGAGGAATTATGTTAGAAATAGGGTGGTTTTCCGCTAAGTTATTTTTTAAAGGAAAGCTACTACGCGATCCAATGTATTTTGTGCGGCAAACTGCGATTGGTTCTATTATAGGTTTGCTACTACTGGTATCAATTGCATTAGTTAAACTTCCCTTGTGGTTATCAGTAGCAGTGTCTAGCTTAGTGACGGGCGCAATTATGCCATTTCTCCTTAAAGATTTTAAAATGAAATGAATTGTTAGTTGTTGGTTGTTGGTTGCTAATTGCTAATTGTGAGAGTGCTAATTGTTAAAAGCCATTAGCAATTAGCCATTAACTACTAACTACTAACAACTATCTAATAACTAATGACTAATGACAAATCTTGAGGAATTGGTGCAAGAAATCAGCCGCTTTGAGGCAATTATATCCGAGTGGGATGAAAGCCAGCGCGGCGTAGTAGTGGGATTAAAAAGAGCAATTGAAGCCTTGCATAAAGAGGCATTAGTGCGATTGATTAAAAGCGTCAAGCAAGAATCAATGCTAGCCTTACGTCATGCTGTTCAAGACGAAGTGGTGTACGGAGTCATGCTTTATCACGAACTAGTCAAACCACCAATACCACTAGATAACGAACCGCGAAGACGCTAAGGACGCGAAGAGAAGATAGGAGAAGAGGAAAATTTTTCTCAATCCAAAATCCAAAATCTAAAATCCAAAATCGATTGATGGATACCCCAGTTAAAATTACGCCCACATCAACAGGAATTACCCAAAGATTACCTCTCACGCCTCAGGGTGCAGAAGTGATTTTAGGAAGGATTATTGAACCGGAAAAATTAGTGATTCCTGTAGCGCCAAGCAGGATAGATATGTTTGGTCCTCGTGGTATATGTTTGATATCTGAAGGACCATTGTGGGTGACAGATACGGGACATCATCGTTTATTAGGATGGCGGAGTTTACCCACCAGAGATAGTCAACCTGCTGATTGGGTCATTGGACAACCTGATTTTAACCATGAGGGACAAAATGCCAAAAGTACACCCGGAAGGACAACCCTAAGTGTACCGACAGGAATTTGTGCTTGTGGGGAAGGATTGGCGGTAGCAGATGCTTGGAATCACCGCGTTTTGATTTGGAAAAAGTTACCGGAAGATAGTAATGTTCCAGCAGATTTAGTATTAGGTCAAGTTAATTTTACCGCCAATGAACCGAACAGAGGAAACCGAGAAGCAGCAGCTAATACTTTAAACTGGTGTTATGGTGTTTTTTATCACCAAGGACAGCTATTTGTAACTGATACAGGAAATCGGCGGGTATTGATTTGGCATCAATTACCTGAAGAAAATGGTCAACCAGCAGATTTAGTGTTGGGACAACCGGATATGCGATCGCGCAATGAAAACAGCGGCGGTACTCCCTCAGCATGGAGTATGCGTTGGTGTCACGATATCACCTTTTGGGGAGAAAATCTGGTCGTCACCGATGCGGGTAATAACCGTGTGATGATCTGGTCCGGTATGCCAACAGAAAATAATGCACCTTGCGCAGTGGTGTTAGGACAAAAAAGTTTCGATTCCGTGGAAATGAATCAAGGAGTTTATTTTCCTAATGCTAGTAGTCTGAGTATGCCTTATGGCGTAGCTGCGAATGATGATTGGCTGGTAGTTGCAGATACTGCTAACTCCCGGTTGTTAGGTTGGAAGCCACAATCAATTTTATCTTTACAAGGTGCTGTTGGTGGCGCGATCGCCGGACAAATAGATGTACAAAGTAAAGGTGAAAATCGTGATTTTGGATTGCCAACGCGAGACAGTCTGAATTGGTGTTATGGGATAAGAATATGTGGCAAGACTGCGGTAATCGCTGACTCTGGAAATAACCGAATTTTGCTGTGGCAAATGACCTAAGCAATTCAAAATTCAATTTAGGGTATAGAGAAAAATGAACCGCAGAGGCGCTGAGAAGCCAGTGCGTTGCGGGGGTTCCCCCCGTTGTAGCAACTGGCGCGGCACAGAGAAGATAGAAGAGATACGGATACTTGGTACTGTTCAGGGGGTGGGATTTCGCCCGACTGTGTATCGTCTTGCAAAAGCATGTGGGTTACGTGGAGAAGTTTGTAATGACGGTCAAGGTGTCTTAATTCGGGCATCTGGTAGTGAAGCATCTTTAGAAGAATTTGTCCAAAGATTGCAGCAAGAATGTCCACCCCTGGCAAGAATTAATCAACTGACGCGCCGACGTTATGAAGGTGATACCTTCAATGATTTTGTCATTTCTAGCAGTGTTAGTAGTGCGGTAAAAACAGAAATTGCTCCCGATGCTGCCACTTGTCCACAATGTAAAGCAGAAATCTTTGACCCTTTTAGCCGGTGGTATCGTTATCCCTTCACCAATTGTACTCATTGTGGTCCCCGCCTGAGTATTATTCGTGCCATTCCTTACGACCGACATCACACCAGCATGGCGGCTTTTGCCATGTGTTCAAATTGCGCACAGGAATACAAAGATGTAGAAAATCGCCGATTTCATGCCCAACCTGTAGCTTGTCACATTTGCGGTCCCAAGGCAACTTTAGAACGTGCCGATGGTAAACCGATTACAGCTTCCATGTTCTCCATGATGGATGATGTCGATGCTGTCTGTACCTTGTTGCAAAAAGGCGAAATTGTTGCCATTAAGGGGTTGAGTGGAATTCATCTTGCTTGTGATGCAACACAAGAAACTGCTGTGCAAAAACTGCGTGACTCCAAAGGACGCGATCGCAAACCCTTTGCTTTAATGGCGCGGGACATAGCAGTTATTGAAGAGTACTGCACCCTCAGCGCCAAGGAAAAAGAACTACTGGAAAGTTCCGCAGCGCCGATTGTTTTATTGCACAAGAGGGGACAAGGGGAAAACTCCCCATTCCCGTACAGACGTTCCGCCGGAACGTCTCTTCCCCACATTGCGCCTTCCGTCGCACCAGGGCAGAATACCCTCGGCTTTATGCTACCTTACACCCCCTTACATCACCTAATTCTCAAACGAATGAATCGCCCAATTGTCCTCACAAGTGGCAATCTTTCAGATCAACCGCAATGTATAGATAACGACGAAGCGCGTCATAAGTTAGGAAAAATTGCTGATTATTTTCTTCTCCATAATCGGGAGATTGTCAATCGGGTAGATGATTCGGTAGTCAGGGTTGTAGGCGATCAAGTGCAAACAATTCGCCGTGCCAGAGGATACGCACCAGCACCTATCAATTTACCACCAGGATTTAATAGCGTTCCTCAGATTTTAGCAATGGGCGGCGAGTTGAAAAATACCTTTTGCTTGTTGCGGAACGGACAAGCAATTCTGTCTCAACATTTAGGAGATTTAGAAAATGCTGCGGCTTTTAAAGCCTATCAAGATACGCTGAATTTATACTTAAATTTATTTGAGCATCAACCCGAAGCAATTGCCATCGATCTTCATCCCGAATATCTATCATCAAAACTTGGTAAAGAACTAGCAGCCACTAATCAAATCAAGCTTTACAATATCCAGCACCATCACGCCCACATTGCCGCTTGCATGGCAGAAAATGGCATACCTCTCGATTCCCGACCTATTTTAGGTATCGCTTTAGATGGATTAGGTTATGGCGAAGATGGAACTCTGTGGGGTGGAGAATTTCTTCTAGCAGATTATCGCTCTTTTAAGAGACTAGCAACATTTAAACCAGTAGCAATGATTGGTGGAGTACAAGCAATTAAGCAGCCCTGGCGTAATACCTATGCTCAATTATTATCAGCCTTTTCTTGGGACGATTTAAAAAATAAATATGGGAATTTAGAATTAGTAAAATTTCTCGAACAAAAGCCACTTAACCTTCTCAATCAGCTTAGAGAAAAAAGAATCAACTCTCCTCTAACTTCATCAGTTGGGCGTTTGTTTGATGCAGTAGCTGCTGCTATCGGTATTTGCCGACAAGAATGTAGCTATGAAGGACAAGCAGCTATTGAAATGGAAGCATTAGTCAATAAAAATCTCTTAAATAATCATAAAGAAACGCTAAATTACCCCTTTAATCTTGACATCTTAGATAGTATTTACTGTATAGATCCGCGCCCAATGTGGCAAGCCTTGCTCCATGACTTGCAGCAGCAAATTCCTCAAGCAGTTATAGCTACTAAATTTCATCAAAGCTTGGCTAATGCCATTGTAAAAATGCTTAACCATCTTTGTCAAGAAAATGCAACAAATCAGGTAGTACTGTCAGGAGGAGTTTTTCAAAATTGTATTCTATTAGAGCTAGTAACTACTCGCTTACAAACATTAGGATTCAATGTACTAACTCATAGCTTAGTTCCACCCAATGATGGCAGTTTATCCCTAGGGCAATCCGTCATTGCAGCCGCTCAATCAAAAATATAGCAATCCTAATCGATTCATTCAATAATCTATCTCTCTTCTTTATATTTCTTATATTTCTTGGCGTCCTTAGCGTCTTCGCGGTTCGTTTCTCTTAAAAAGGAAAATAAAATGTGTCTAGGAATTCCCGGTCAAATCATAGAAATAACTAACGTTAAACAAAAATTAGCCATTGTCAACGTTGCTGGTGTAAAACGTCAAATTAATATTGCTTGCATAGTTGACGAACAGCATCCCGTTGAATCTTGTATAGGTGATTGGGTACTAGTTCACGTCGGCTTTGCCATGAATCGCATTAACGAACAAGAAGCAGCTGAAACATTACAGTTATTACAGGAAATTGTTAATTGTTAGTGGGTAGTAGTTAGTTGTTAGTGGCTAATGGCAATTAGCAATTAGCAATTAAAACTAACAACCAACAAATAACAACTACCATATGAAATACGTTGATGAATTCCGCGAACCTCAAAAAGCTAAAGCTTTACTCCGCGAAATCGAAAAATTATGCCAACAGTTAGCACAGCCTATCAAAATAATGGAAGTATGCGGCGGTCATACCCATTCTATTTTTAAGTATGGCATTGAAGAAATTTTGCCCGATGTTATTGAACTAATTCATGGTCCTGGTTGCCCAGTGTGTGTTATGCCAAAGGGGAGGTTAGATGATGCGATCGCCATCTCCCAAAATTCCAACGTCATCCTCGCTACCTTTGGGGATACGATGCGGGTTCCTGGTTCCAAAACCAACTTACTGCAAGCCAAAGCACAAAGCGCAGATATCCGCATGGTTTACTCTCCCTTAGATAGTCTGCAAATTGCCAGAGAAAACCCCAACAAAGAAGTTGTCTTCTTCGCCTTAGGCTTTGAAACCACCGCCCCCAGTACCGCTTTCACCATCCTGCAAGCAGCAGCCGAAAAAATTCATAACTTCAGTATGTTTTCCAATCACGTTCTCGTGATTCCCGCCCTCAAAGCACTGCTAGATAACCCCGATCTGCAACTCGATGGATTTATCGGTCCTGGTCATGTCAGCATGGTAATTGGTACTGACCCTTATCAGTTTATTTCTCAACAGTATCATAAACCAATTGTTGTTTCAGGATTTGAACCTTTAGATATTTTCCAATCAATTTGGATGCTGTTGCAGCAGATCGTAGAAAATCGGTGTGAAGTCGAAAACCAATACAACCGATTGGTAGAGAAAACGGGAAATCATCTGGCGCTTGCAGCCATGAACAAAGTTTTTGCAGTGCGAGAAAATTTTGCTTGGCGCGGCTTAGGCGACATCCCCGATTCTGGGTTAAAAATTCGTCCTGAATATGCCCAATTTGACGCCGAACTGAAATTTACCATTCCTAATCTCAAAGTTGCCGACCATAAAGCTTGTCAATGTGGTGAAATCCTCAAAGGAGTCTTGAAGCCTTGGCAATGTAAAGTATTCGGTACAGCTTGCACTCCAGAAACACCTATTGGTAGTTGCATGGTATCTTCCGAAGGTGCTTGTGCAGCTTACTACAAGTATGGTCGCTTTTCTCAAGCTGCTAGTACAAGGAGTCAGAAGTCAGTAGTCAGGAGTCAGGAGAGAAGAATACAGACATAGACGCTTGTTTTAACCTGTTTCTAACTGTCTGGTTATTTCTGTCGCGCTGTACGAGGAAAACGCAATTTTTATATGAACATTTTCTCCACTAACCCAGCACAGCATTCCCTCTTTTCAACAATCCGCCGCCGTCGAGGTAAAGTGCGAGATACTCATATCACCCTCGCACATGGTAGCGGTGGCAAAGCAATGCGCGATTTAATAGACGATATCTTTGTCAATACTTTTGATAATCCGATTCTCTCTCAATTAGAAGACCAAGCTAGTTTCAATTTAGCTACTCTGATGCAACACGGAGACAGACTTGCTTTTACTACTGATTCCTATGTTGTAGACCCTTTATTTTTTCCTGGCGGTGATATAGGAGAATTAGCCGTTAATGGTACAGTCAACGATTTAGCAGTGAGTGGTGCTAAACCGTTATATCTCAGTTGTAGTGTAATATTAGAAGAAGGACTTGCTGTAGAAACTTTGCGGCGAGTTGCTGAAAGTATGCAAGCAGCCGCCAAAAAAGCAGGCGTACAAATTGTTACAGGTGACACAAAAGTTGTACATCGCGGTGCCGTAGATAAATTATTTATTAATACCTCTGGTATTGGAGTAATTCCAGCAGGAGTTACTATTTCTGCCCACAATATCCAACCCGGAGATACAGTAATTATTAATGGTGAATTAGGTAATCATGGTACAGCAATTTTAATCGCCCGTGGGGAATTAGCATTAGAAACTAATATTGAAAGTGACTGTCAACCGTTGAATGGTTTAGTTGAAACAATCCTCAATGTCTGTCCCCAAATTCATGCCATGCGGGATGCAACACGCGGCGGTTTAGCTACAGTGTTAAATGAATTTGCCCTCAGTTCTGATGTCGGAATTCGCCTTGATGATCAGTCTCTCCCAATTCGCGAAGAGGTCAAGGGTGTTTGCGAAATTCTAGGTTTAGACCCATTGTACCTAGCGAATGAAGGTAAGCTAGTGGTAGTAGTCGGACGCGAGAATGCCGAAACTGTTTTATCAGCCATGAAGTCACACCCAGCAGGAAAAGATGCTTGTATCATCGGTGAAGTCATTCCCTCACCCCCAGGCGTTGTATTGTTAAAAACTGCTTTCGGTACTGAACGCATCCTGGACATGCTTGTCGGCGATCAACTACCACGAATTTGTTAATTTTATGTAGTCAACATGACTTTTTAATTTAGAAGTAACTGATAGTATCTTGTAAAGATTGCCATCCTAAATATTTTGTAGATTAAACCACACCTGAAAGCAGACAAACACAGATAATTCATCTGCGTCCATCTGCGTCCATCTGCGGTTAAAAATATTCATATTTATGCACGAACTAGGAATTACTCAAAATATTGTAGCAATTGTAGCTGAACAATCCCAAGGTACAAAAGTACGACGAGTATTATTAGAAATTGGCAAACTTTCAGCCATCATGCCTGATGCTATACGATTTTGTTTCGATATCTGTTCTCAAAATACAGTCTTACAAGGAGCTACACTAGAAATTTTAGAAACTCCAGGATTAGCACAATGTCGCCAGTGCGGTGCAGAAATTCCTCTAGAAAAACCCTTTGGTAGCTGTACATGTGGCAGCAACCAACTAGATTTAATAGCTGGTGAAGAACTAAAAATCAAGGAAATAGAGATTGAGGAAGTATGTGTGTAACCTGTGGTTGTTCTGATGATGCTGAAGCTACAATTGCTAATCCTGAAACAGGTGAAGTAGTAGCAATTAACTCTCAAGGTAATAACCACCACCATCATAGTCACACTTTACCAGATGGCACTGTAATTACCCATTCCCATCACGACACCATCACCGAAAAATCTCAAGTTCATGCCAAAATACATGGCACAACAATATCTTTAGAACAAAATATTTTAGCGAAAAATAATCTTATAGCAGCCCAAAATCGCGGCTGGTTCAAAGGTCGAGATATCCTCGCTTTAAATCTCATGAGTTCTCCTGGATCTGGAAAAACAACTCTTTTAACTCGAACCATCAATGATTTAAAGCATCAATTATCTATCAGTGTCATTGAAGGCGACCAAGAAACAAGTAACGATGCGAAAAAAATCAAAGAAACTGGCTGTAAAGTTGTGCAAATCAACACAGGAACCGGCTGTCATTTGGACGCAGCAATGGTAGAACGAGGATTACAACAACTGAATCCGCCGCTGAACTCAGTAGTGATGATTGAGAATGTTGGTAATCTGGTTTGTCCAGCTTTATTTGATTTGGGAGAACAGGCAAAAGTGGTGATTCTCTCGGTTACAGAAGGTGAAGATAAGCCAATAAAATATCCCCACATCTTCCGCGCAAGTGAGATTATGGTTCTCACGAAAATTGATTTGCTGCCTTACGTGCAGTTTGATGTTCAACGTTGCATAGAATATGCTCAGCAGGTCAATCCCGAAATTCGGATTTTTCAGGTTTCGGCGCTGACTGGAACTGGATTGGAGAATTGGTATGATTGGGTATTGCGAAAGGTAGAAAATTTGTCAACACTGCATTAAAATCTTCGCCCCTCTTCTATCATGGAGCGGATTGACGTTTTATCCAACGCAACTTCTCGCTGCAATTGTCGCATAAGAGCGATTGCTTCCGTCATCGATTTTTTAGTCGTAGGCTTTCCCCAAGCGTTATATTGCGGTTCCGGTTCAAAATGCACTAGTAATTACATTTAAATCAAATATGTATAAAGTGAACAGGATCTCTGGGTACGGATTACCCACCATTGAGTAGAAGCAAAACTTTAACGATTGACAACTAGACAACAATACTTGTGTAATGCGATCGCAAGCTTCATAAAAGCATCTACCAGTAGATGGCATGGAGCCGAGATGCGTGGAATTTCCGGCAAGATGGTTTGGAAAGCCTTATCCAGAGTAGATTACAGAGATTTTATGCTCTCTCTACCAAAGAGTTGAGCATATTCTCTACGGTAGATGGGGTATGAGAATTATTGAAACAGGGCGGCTCGTTTCTAGGTAAATCCATAGCCTAATTGCAATACCTTAGGATGTTCTTGATGTGTTGTGCGTTAACTACCAAAACCTCAAAGTTTGCTGCTACCATTTTAACAAGATGATTATCAAGAACAAGTAGACTACACTCCAGGAATAATTTGTTTATCAAAAGTCTTTGAAAAAGAAATTAATTTATCAATAGTTCACTGGATTCGCAAAGAGCTTGGAATAGAATTGCCACGCTATTTTAATAAACCACAGCCATATATTCGGGTAATATATACACCAAAAAATATACCAAAAGCTACAGAAATAGATTTTAATAGAAATCAGCATGGTAAGTGGCTCCCACCAGGTGTAGGGCAGTCAGAAATTACTTGTAGAGAAATGTCTCAATCAGCTTTCCCTGATGAATGGGATAGTTACAGTTTGAATTTGTTGATGTCTAACTGGAAGCAAATAAGAGAACAACGCAATGCAGCAGCCCATACAGAACTGGTAGATAGAAATTCATTTATAAATGTTAAACAAGCTCTTGAAGCTTTATCTAGGGGTGACATCTTCCGAAAACTATATTCTATGAAAATAAAATACAGAGGTTCTTAAAGTTTAAGTTTAAAATAAAACTAGCCCTTTGCATTTTCGATTGTATGTCCAGCGAAGCCGAGTACAAACAGCGAATCTCGACTTACAACCTTTTGAACTTGCTTGAACTTTGGCAACAAATTCAGACAGGTAAAACACCCGGTTGGGATGCTGGTAAGGCATTGGAGTACCTTGTTATTCGCGCATTTGAAGTTGAGGGTGCTCCTGTAACTTACCCCTACACCGTCTTTGTAGGCGGTACGGTAGTTGAACAAATCGATGGGGCTGTTTACACGGATGGATTATCCTGTCTGGTGGAATGTAAAGATCAGATCGGGAATATTGCGATCGATCCGGTCGCAAAACTCCGTAACCAATTGCTTCGCAGACCAGCCGGAGTGATTGGTGTGGTTTTTAGCACTACCGGATTTACCGAAGCCACCCAAATTCTTGCCCAATATAGTGCAAACCTTGCCATCTTGCTATGGAATGGTGGTGAAATTGAGTATGCGCTTAATCATCAACTTATGCGACGAGGACTCGTCAAAAAATACCGCTACTGTGTAGAGAGAGGACTGCCGAACTACAATCTAGAGATTGAAGAGGTACCATGAAACCTGTGTATTTAGTCACTGAAAGTTCCACGAACACCGAAATTCTCTTTAGACTTTTGCCAACAGAGCTTGTGCAGAGAACAGAATTTGTTACAGCTCGTGGCAGATATTCTGCAAGCTCGCTCTCCGGAACCATTCTCTCAGAGCGCATGCGACCCGTTGCATTGGTCATTAATGCAAATACCACCTCCTCAGGCGCGATTCAGGAACAAGCTAGTACCATCACAAGCTTGCTCCTCCCAGCCTCTCCAGGAGTTCCCTACAAAGTCTTTATGGCAGTCCCCACGGTTGAAGCAATTCTCGAGCAAGTAAAGACTGATTTAGAAACACGGCTATTGAATCCTCCTGTCACCAGCGTTCTAAATAGCCTGAACGCTGGACAAATTCAGATTCTTCAGCAGCAGTCGCTGATTCAACAAATCACCCAATTTCTCGCAAATGTTCTAACCCAAGCTGCCTGATTGATTGTGTTGCATTTCTGTACAGCCGCGATCGCGCTTTGTGTTTCGCGCTCTTTGTGGTAATGGTTCTCACTAAAATCGATTTGCTACCTTACGTGCAGTTTGACCTTCAACGTTGCATCGAATATGCCCAGCAAATGATAAGTCTTGAATCGAAAATCCCCCACCTGCTCTAATCGCTACTTTCGCAACGAGACAATTTAAATGACAAAATTGGGAGGCGATCGCACAATTCATGATTATATCTGAGGTTCAGGGTAAGGATAGTATTTTTCTGTCCCCGTAGTGAGAAATGAGGGCTATTCTCCTGAGCAAGTTTTCGTAGCCGTTTTGGATTGGTTGGAAACCAGGCGATCTCGCCTAATTGAACGGATAGCTTAATAGGCTAACGAATGTTAGGCTATTTATGCAGATTGTCTGATAGTTTCTTATGCAGTGGCAACCAATAGAGGATTTACCATCAAACTGGGAAAAATTGGCTAGTGCTGAGTTGCCACCTTTAGTCACTGTTTGGAATGAACAAGCACAGCGTCTTCGTTCCTCTGGCGAGTTCAAAACCTTTATGGAGAGGTTACGCCGAGAGATCGCCATAGAAACTGGAATAATTGAACGATTGTACATGCTAGACAGAGGAATTACTCGCTTGTTGATTGAACAAGGAATCAATGAGGCTCTAATTCCTCATGGAGCGACAGATCGTCCAATTAAGCAGGTTGTATCTCTAATCCAGGATCAAGAAGCAGCAATTGAAGGGCTGTTTGATTTTGTGGGTGGACAGAGAACTCTAACGACTTTCTACACCAAACAGTTGCATCAACTTCTAACCCAGAATCAAGATACTACTGAAGCTAAAACATCGACAGGACAAATTATTCGCGTTCATCTTATAACAGGTGACTGGAAGAAACTACCTAATAACCTTGAAAGACCTGACGGCTCCATGCACGAATATTGTCCTCCAGAACAGGTTGCTTCTGAAATGGATAATTTGATTCAATGGCATCATCAACATCAAACAAGACAAATTCCTCCTGAAGTTGATGCAGCATGGCTGCATCATCGCTTCACACAAATTCATCCATTTCAAGATGGCAATGGTCGAGTTGCTCGCTGCCTCGCTAGTTTAGTTTTCATCCAAGCTGGATGGTTTCCTTTAGTTCTGACTCGCGACGACCGAGGAGCCTATATTACGGCTTCAGAGCAAGCAGATCAAGGTGATTTATCAAATTTGATTAACTTGTTTTCTAGGAGTCAAAAGCAAGCATTTATTCGTAGTCTTGGTTTATCTGAACAAATCTTATCAGAAGCGCGACGCGCTCAAGTTGTCATTGCTTCTATAGCTGACAAGCTGAAGCAAAATCAATCAGTAACTATTCAGGATCGCTGTCGAAAAGTTGAGAGTTTTGCTGCCAACTTGTTTGAAATTGCGTCTGATCGTTTACAAGATATCGCTAATGAGATCAGGTTATCTGTTCAAAATTTAATAAGTAATGCTGATGTTTTTAAAGTCTCGGCTCCATCTGGCGATGATAAATATTACTACCATCGCTACCAAGTTGTAGAGACAGCTAAGCAGCTAGAGTACTTTGCAAATCTTCGTCCATATCACAGTTGGATACAATTAGTCATCGACGTAGAATCATCAACAACAATCCTTTTGTCTTTTCACGTTCTTGGACATGAGTATCGTGGTTTACTTGTATGTTCCGCCTGTGCGTACTATAGAGATAATGCAGAAGAGGGTGAACGAAATATTAGCGATATCCAAGCCTTAACTGATTCTCCATTTCAGTTCTCCTATGCTGATGAGGAGAGCAATCTTACAGAGCGTTTTAAGCAGTGGTTGGAAGATGTGATTGTAACTGGTTTAGAGTATTGGAACAAGAGCATCTAAATTCGGGAGTGTGCTTTTACCTATAGGAATCCTTCAATACGCTCTTGCTTCTAATCTAAATAGTTACATGGCTACCATAACTTCGTTTATGACTGAATATCCCTAAGTTTGTCTAGCATTTCTTGGTAGGAGACTATACATCCTTCTTCAAGGTAAAGGGTTGCAGCTTTCTGTAAGTCCTCAATCGCTTGTTGATAGTCCCCTATTTCAAAGTAACAATTACCACGTAAACTATAGTAATAAGCTCGTTCAGAATCTAGATCAATTGCTTTCTGTAAGTCCTCAATTGCTTGTTGATATTCCCCTATTTCAAAGTAGCAATCACCACGGAGGCTATAGCAATAACCTGGTTTAGAATCTAGTTCAATCGCTTGACTGTAATCCTTAATTGCTTGTTCATATTTTCCTGTTTCAAAGTAGCAATTACCACGCGATCTATATAAAGTATCTTTGTTAGGATAAAAAAGAGGTAAATCATTTGTCTCTATTTTTAGTGCTTTATTATAATACTTAATAGCATCACTATATCTTTCTTTTTCAAAATAATCTTCTCCGATGTCAAAATAAGTTTTTTTAAGCGAATCGGAGTAAAAAAATATTAAACAATCATCTACAAAATTAACTGCTTTCTTATAGTCTCTTAGGGCTTTATATTTATCTCCTTTTTTATTATAAACATGTCCCCTGTTATGGTAAAAACTAGCTTTATTAGGTTGAATTTTTATAGCTTTATTATAATCTTTAATTGCTTGGTTATATTCTCCTATCTCTGCATAGCAACTTCCCCTAACCTCATACAATTCTGCATTATCAGGATATAGCTTCATTGCTTCGTTCACATCATTAATAGCTTCTAAATATCCTTTCATTTGAGAACGACATCTCACTCTACTTACGTATAAACTAATATTTTCTGGGTTGAATTTAAGTGCTAAATTATAGTCTTTCATTGCTTCTTCATAAGCACCTATTATATATTTACAAAAAGCCCTTTTCTGATATAAGTCAGCTTTTAGTGGATTTAGTATAATTGCTTGATCATATTTTTTTATTGCTTCTCTATATTCATCCATTTGGTCATAGCAAGCTCCTAATTGTTCATAAAAATCAGCATTTTTAGGATTCAGCTTGATAGCTTGGGTATAATCCTCTATCGCTTTTTCGTAGTCTTCTTCCCATTCAAAACCAGCAGAATGAGCATTACCTCGCCAAAAGTAAGCATCAGCATAGTTAGAATTGAGATCCAAGGCTTGGCTAAATTCCTCTATCGCTCCCTTGTAGTCTCCCTTCTCATACTTTTCCCGACCCCGATTATAAAATTCCTCAGCAGTAGTCTGGGTCTGCTCTATGAAGGTTTGCGAGGACTGTAAGAATCTGCCATCAATGGCTTGGATCTGATTAGCTAAGTCTAAACCCCTTGGGATTAGAGCAGAAGAATGCCCTGTCAGCCCTTGTTTTTGGACAGGAACAATGCTCTCGTTCCTTTGCTCTTTGTCGCTACTCATGTTCATAACCTCACCTTAGCCGTTAATTCATCAAGCCGTAATTTAGCAGTAGCAATTTGCTCATCAATGTGGTATGCCATTTCTACTAACAAGTCGCGTCCTTCCTCTTTCTTGTTTAATTCCTCTTCTTGAGATGTCAGCTTGCGTGTAATATAGCAATCCTAAATAATTTGTGAAAAAGGAGAAAGGCTGAAAGCGCTGTTAAAACCACGTTTTAACCTCTGTAAATTTTCACAACTCAAATAGGATGGCTATAGTATTTTTCATCCTGATTCGGAATTCGGAGATATAAATTAAGGTGGAATACCAATTTCTAGAGAGTATCTAGGCGTGCGAGTAGCAAAGGAACAGAATTGTAGGCTAGGACTGGAAAGCTTACATTATGTTGCTGGAAGGATAATATTGCCGTTTTGATCATCTTTGTCCCCTAGTTCACTCAAAAGTTGTTATCTACTACTTTTTTAGAACTTTGTAGAACAATACTGTCACGGGGAACTTACAGAAAATTATTTGAAGAGTTTGCGATCGCCCCTTCCCAACCCCGTAATATCCAGCACCGCCCCTCGCAGGAAAAATTTGCCCCTGCTTCTCTCGCCTAGCGGAACCTACGGCGGCGTAAAGTAAAAATATTGCTGTGTATTTAGTCACTGAAAGTTCCACGAACACCGAAATTCTCTTTAGACTTTT
>CAZZXJ010000058.1:0-17574 GCA_964657905.1 uncultured Stigonema sp. | reverse complement strand
CCCAAAATCTGGTCAGGTATTGAAGCAGGTAGGCTACAATAAACTACCCCTTTCTGGGAGCAACACGTAGCGCTTTCTCACCACAACAGCATAGTGATATTTCCTATATGCATATTCATAAATATGCTTCACACCAGTCTTGGGGAATTTAACATAGTTGTACTGACATTTTGCATACCAAAATTTTACTATTCTGTACTGACGTTTTTTAATACAAGTATTAACTGTTTAATAACCGTCTTATACAAACCTTGTTTACTTTAACATAAGCGTCTCCTCGGAGAGCCCACAAAAAATCTTATTTATATTTTTGTTACCTCTAAATAAAAACAAATTGTCGAAACGCGGTTGTTGTGGAGAGAACTTTTGGATGGGGGTTTATTTTTTTATACATAGACAAAACCGTTATGCACTGAGGAATGCAAAAAATCCGACACTTTTGCCCTGATGTGTCAACTAAAATATGTCGCATGATTCTTGACGAGCTTTGATTTTTAAAACATCCTTTGATATTATACTACTTAGAAGTATGCCAAATGTACAAAGTTTATCACACTTTGAGAATTCAGTAGACATCTGGTGAAAAACAATGTAGAGACGCGAAATTTCGAGTCTCTACAAAGGTTGTAGACAACGCACAATTATTTTCTGGAGATGTCTAGTAGTGTAAGCATCTTACTCGCACTATAGCAATCCGATTTGATTTTTGAAAAAATCTCAGTAGTCTTGTAGGGTGTGAAGCACGCAGCGTAACGCACGCCCAAGCTTGGATGTTTCCAAAAAAAAGCTTTTATCTTTCTTTCAGAATGACAGATCAGAAGTGGGTAAGTAAGTCGGCGATAAAAAACCTAACTATGTAAAGAAAAGTAAAGTTAGTATAATTGGCTCGTAGTAAGCGCTTCAGCGCTAAAGCGCTTACTACAAACTTTCATTTATTTATGCCGACTTACTTAGCTTAACTTATCTTGAGTTAGACACGAAGGCACAGGCGATCACTACGACACTCCAAAAACTGGGGATTAGTGGTAAAAAGGCGTTACTTCTGTATCCAACTTGATTGGAGTTTATCAGTGCCTTTTTTGGATGCTTATATGCTAATGTTGTAGCTATACTATGCCCCTTGCCTGATGCACAGTTCGGTTGAAGCGAACCCTATTTAGGCTCCAAGCACTTATTAAGCATACTCAGGTATCAGTAGTCCTAATCCAATCCCAAGATTATGCTCAAATCAAGGAGGTGAGTGTTCAATTTTCAGAACAGTTCCAAGCCGTCCATGGGATTGTTACTGAGGAAATTCCTGTTTAAATAGCACAAAATTGACAAAAACCCGCTATTGGAAAAGATACCCTGGCATACCTCCAATACACCTCTGGTTTAACCTCAACACCTAAGGGAGTGATGATTAGTTACGGTAACCTGATGCATCACTGCACTGATCTCCAAAAAGCTCGGGGCTATACATCAGAAAGCATTGCAACTACACGGGTTCCGCACTTTCATAACTATGGATTGGTTGATGGATTGCTCCAACCCCCTGTACTCCGGGATTTCCTGCTACATAATGTCTCCTGTAAGATTTTATATGAGATAGATAAAAAAATGGCTCTATCGTACCCCTTTTGCAAAACATGATTCAAAACCCCTGAAAGTATTTCCCTGTAAGGGGTTTACTCTAAATAGCAGCCTAAGCTTTACAAAACAAAGCTTTCAGCCTGATTTTAGTTGAATTAGCATAAAGGGAGCGATAGAACCAAAAAAATGAAGTACAATTTTGTCCTGTGTATGGAATTGTAGCGAACAAAAAGTCTGAAACCGTAGCAAATTAGTTTACTATGAATAATCCCTTAGAGACATTGAAAAATCTCCAATCCGGCAAGATAGTTGTCAACGCAGACGAATGGACTTTAAGTAATACCGGGTTTAAAGAAGCTCCCGACACAGCAACTTTTGTCACCAACATTGCTAAATGGTTTACAGGGGGGCGTAGCACAGGGAAATTCCATGCCTACTCCACTAACTTCGGGTTGAGCGAATCTGAGTTAGCACAGACAATGGCTACAGCAGGTTACACATGGACTGTTGGCAATAATATGAAATTCGATCTGCCGACTTTGTTAACCTATGATGGCATATTTCTGTGTGGAGACTTGGCTGATAATCAGGTGTTAATTGATTATGTCAAAGCCGGGGGTAACGTTTATCTGGGTGCAGGAACAGGTGTGGCTGGGGCTCAGGCGGAAGCCGACAGTTGGAATACTTTTCTCAATGCCTTTGGTTTAAAATTTTTGGGCGTATATAACGGCATTAGTGGTAATCAAAGCATTAATAGTGCTCATCCAATTTTTGCCGGAGTGAAAGCTATTTATCAAAGTAATGGCAACTCCATTGTTGATATTTTAGATCCAGTGTCTCAGACTAATCAGCTGATCCTGACTCATGCAACCGGACAAGGGCTGATTGCTGCTTTTGAGGGTAGTGAAAAGACAAATACACTGACAACCGTTAACCAGACAAATCAATTGTCAAAACTGGGCTGTGAGAATGAAAATAAACTTCGTTCCCTTGAGGGAGGAGCTGCTACCAGCATAAATTTCGTTAACAAAACCAGCGCTTTAGTGAAAGTTTACTGGATTAACTACCAAGGTCAGCGCCAATTCTACAAAGATTTAAAAGCAGGAGAGTCGTACACACAATCGACCTACGTTAATCATCCTTGGGTGGTTACCGATGAACAAGGAGGATGTTTGGGAATCTTCCAGCCTGAGGGCGAACGCAAAGATGCTATCATAGAATCTTTCTCAGGGCAAGGACAAGGACAAGGAACCAGCACTCAAGCACCTTCACCAGAAAGCTTGATAGTAAAGAAAAGAAAAAAGCAACTAAAACAAGGAACCAGCACTCAAGCACTTTCACCAGAAAGCTCTCAAACACCTCAAATCGGCAAGATAGTTGTCAATGCTGACGAATGGACTTTAAGTAATACCGGGTTTAAAGAAGCTCCCGACACAGCAACTTTTGTCACCAACATTGCTAAATGGTTTACAGGGGGGCGTAGCACAGGGAAATTCCATGCCTACTCCACTAACTTCGGGTTGAGCGAATCTGAGTTAGCACAGACAATGGCTACAGCAGGTTACACATGGACTGTTGGCAATAATATGAAATTCGATCTGCCGACTTTGTTAACCTATGATGGCATATTTCTGTGTGGAGACTTGGCTGATAATCAGGTGTTAATTGATTATGTCGAAGCCGGGGGGAACGTTTATTTGGCGGTAGGAGCTTTGGATGATGGTCAGCAAGAAGCCAACAATTGGAATACTTTTCTCAATGCCTTGGGTTTAAAACTTTCGGGCTTATATAACGGCATTAGTGGTAATCAAGCCGTTAATAGTGAGCATCCAATTTTTGCCGGAGTGAAAGCTATTTATCAAAATAATGGCAACCCCATTGTTAATTTAGATCCAGCGTCTCAAACTACTCAGCTGCTCCTGACTCAAGCAAACGGACAAGGGCTGATTGCTGTTGCGGGTAGTGAAAAGACAAATACACCTTCATCCCAACCACCAGAAAGCTCTCAAACACCTCAAATCGGCAAGATAGTTGTCAACGCAGATGAATGGACTTTAAGTAATACCGGGTTTGCACAAGCACCCGACACAGCAACTTTTGTCACCAACATTGCTAAATGGTTTACAGGGGGGCGGAGTACAGGAAAATTCCATGCCTACTCCACTAACTTCGGGTTGACCGAATCTGACTTAGCACAGACAATGGCTACAGCAGGTTACACATGGACTGTTGGCAATAATATGAAATTCGATCTGCCGACTTTGTTAACCTATGATGGCATATTTCTGTGTGGAGACTTGGCTGATAATCAGGTGTTAATTGATTATGTCAAAGCCGGGGGTAACGTTTATTTGGCGGTAGGAACTTTGGAAGATTCTCAGCAAGAAGCCAACAATTGGTATAGTTTTCTCAAGGTCTTTGGTTTAAAACTTTTGGGCGTATATAACAGCATTAGTGGTAATCAAAGCGTTAATAGTGAGCATCCAATTTTTGCCGGAGTGAAAGCTATTTATCAAAATAATAGCAACCCCATTGTTAATTTAGATCCAGCGTCTCAAACGAATCAGATTATCCTCACTCAAGCAAACGGACAAGGGCTGATTGCCACTTTTGAGGGTAGTCAAAAGACAAATACACAGACAACCGTTAACCAGACAAATGAATTGTCAAAACTGGGTTGTGAGAATGAAAATAAACTTCGTTCCCTCGAAGGAGGAGCTGCTACCAGCATAAATTTCGTTAACAAAACCAGCGCTTTAGTGAAAGTTTACTGGATTAACTACCAAGGTCAGCGCCAATTCTACAAAGATTTAAAAGCAGGAGAGTCGTACACACAATCGACCTACGTTAATCATCCTTGGGTGGTTACCGATGAACAAGGAGGATGTTTGGGAATCTTCCAGCCTGAGGGCGAACGCAAAGATGCTATCATAGAATCTTTCTCAGGACAAGGAACCAGCACTCAAGCACCTTCACCAGAAAGCTCTCAAGCACCTCAAATCGGCAAGATAGTAGTCAACGCTGACGAATTTACTTTAAGTAATACCGGGTTTACACAAGCACCCGACACGGCGACTTTTGTCACCAACATTGCTAAATGGTTTACAGGGGGGCGGAGCACAGGAAAATTCCATGGCTACTCCACTAACTTCGGGTTAACAGAATCTGTGTTAGCACAGACAATGGCTAAAGCAGGTTACGCATGGACTCTTGGCAAGAATATTAAATTTGATCTGCCGACTTTGTTAACCTATGATGGCATCTTTCTCTGTGGAGACTCGGTGGATAATCAGGTGTTAATTGATTATGTCAAAGCCGGGGGTAACGTTTATTTAGCTGCCGGAACAGGTTCGGGTGGACCTCAGCAAGAAGCCGACAGTTGGAATACTTTTCTCAATGCCTTTGGTTTAAAACTTTTGGGCGTATATAACGGCATTAGTGGTAATCAAGCTGTTAATAGTGAGCATCCAATTTTTGCCGGAGTGAAAGCTATTTATCAAGCTAATGGCAACTCCATTGTTGATTTAGATGCAGCGTCTCAAACGAATCAGATTATCCTCACTCATCCAACCGGACAAGGGCTGATTGCTGCTTTTGCGGGTAGTGAAAAGACAAATACACCTTCATCCCAACCACCGGAAAGCTCTCAAACACCTCAAATCGGCAAGATAGTAGTCAACGCAGACGAATGGACTTTAAGTAATACCGGGTTTACACAAGCACCCGACACGGTGACTTTTGTCACCAACATTGCTAAATGGTTTACAGGGGGGCGGAACACAGGGAAATTCCATGGCTACTCCACTAACTTCGGGTTAACAGAATCTGTGTTAGCCCAGACAATGGCTCAAGCAGGTTACGCATGGACTCTTGGCAAGAATATTAAATTTGATCTGCCGACTTTGTTAACCTATGATGGCATCTTTCTCTGTGGAGACTCGGTGGATAATCAGGTGTTAATTGATTATGTCAAAGCCGGGGGTAACGTTTATTTGGCTGTAGGAACATTGGAAGATTCTCAGCAAGAAGCCAACAATTGGAATACTTTTCTCAATGCCTTGGGTTTAAAACTTTCGGGCTTATATAACGGCATTAGTGGTAATCAAGCCGTTAATAGTGAGCATCCAATTTTTGCCGGAGTGAAAGCTATTTATCAAAATAATGGCAACCCCATTGTTAATTTAGATCCAGCGTCTCAAACTACTCAGCTGCTCCTGACTCAAGCAAACGGACAAGGGCTGATTGCTGTTGCGGGTAGTGAAAAGACAAATACACCTTTATCCCGACCAGTAGCCTTTAAAGTTCCTAACGGACAGTACTTGGTCGCAGAAAATGGTGGCAGTGGTTCACTGCTAGCGAATAGCGATCGCATTAAAACCTGGGAAACCTTTAGGTTGATTACCCTGGAAAATGGCAAAGTAGCATTGCAAGCTCCCCTCAAACAAGAGTACCTCAGCGTACTTGCAGATGGCAACTTTGCCTGGGTAGGTGACATCAAAGAATACGAAAAGTTTGACCTGGTGCGAATGGCAGACAACAAGGTGGCGCTCAAGGGTTACCACGGTAAATACATCTCGATCCAACAGGGTGGAGGTGGGACAGTGATTGCTAACGGACTGGCGATTAAAGAGTGGGAAATCCTGGAGTTAATCGAACTAGAATCAGGGATTTCTAATCAGAAGAAAAAGAAGGGTAAAGAAATCAACACTCAAGAAGGTAAACGTAAAAAAAGACGTAAAAAAGCCAACACGATTATTCTTGAATTCGACAGCCAGAAAAAGGATAAGATCCGCGATTTTGCACAAGGCAAGGGTCGGCTTTTGAAAAAAGTAGCAAAGACGATTGCTAATCTGCAGCAATCAGGGGAAATAGATGATCGTGCACAGCCAGTGATTGCGATTATCACGCAAAAAAAATCTAGTAGCAAGACATTCTGGGACTAGTACCGCTTGCGTTCGTCAAAAGTCAAAAGTCAAAAGCCAAGAAAATAAGGCGTAGAAAACTTGAGACTTCCCTCGCCTAAAGGCGAGGGAAGTCTCAAAAGATGGTGTTAAGTGCTATGCTAAACTTGTTTGTTATACTAGTGTCTTTGGAGATTGCTTAGTTAACTATGGCAAGAAGGATTGCAAGCAATATTATCTGTAGATTTGACGGCAAATATTTTGAAAGCCTTGATTCAAAGAGGTTTTAGACTGAATAAGCTCATATGTTCTCAGGGATTGTTCAGTGGAAATCTGACAAATCGTTCCTCATAGCTTGACAGCGATAAAAATCGCTCGTGTCGTGCTTCCTGCTTTCTTGAAAGACCTAAAGTTTCCGCACTCAAGTGAAGTTTTGAGATGAATCAAAATTCCCAACCAGATAAAGAGTATTTTTCTTCCAGCCAAGAGGGAGTTGAAGTCCAAAAGCAAGCAAGCACCCAAACCGAATACACAGATCAACACAAGAGTCAAGCGATCGCTATTATAGGTATTGGTTGTCGCTTTCCAGGAGCTAATGATTACGAACAATTTTGGCTCAACCTGGAACAAGGCGTCAATAGCATCAGCGAAATTCCTCCCCAGAGGTGGGATGTCCAGAAGTACTATTCTCCAAATCCTCAAGAGCGAAATAAAACTACTAGTAAATGGTCTGGACTGATTGAGGCTTCAGACGAGTTCGATGCCCTGTTTTTTGGCATCTCCCCTCGTGAAGCTAAAATGATCGACCCGCAGCAGAGATTGATGCTGGAGTTGAGTTGGTCTTGTTTGGAAGACGCAGGGTATTCACCATCTCAACTGTCAGGAAGTCCCGTTGGTGTTTTTATTGGAGCTTGTAATTACGATTCCATCCTTTTTTTGAACCAGGATCAAGAAAACATAGAGGGACATATTGGAACAGGAACTTGGACTTGCATGATTCCTAACCGAATTTCCTACTTCTTTGATTTTCGCGGTCCGAGTGTCCCTGTGGACACAGCTTGCTCCAGTTCACTTGTAGCGCTCCATCTGGCCATTAATGCTCTGAAAGAAAAGGAATGTGAAATAGCCTTGGTGGGTGGAATTAGTGTTTTGAATTCACCGACAATGTACATCCAAATGAGTCAATTAGGGATGTTGTCCCCAACAGGACAGTGCCAAAGTTTTGACAGTAATGCAGATGGGTATGTTAGAGGGGAAGGAGCAGGGATAATTTTATTAAAACCTCTGGCAAAAGCTATTGAGGATAAAGATCATATTTATGGTGTGATTAAAGGGATTGCTGTGAATCATGGTGGAAAATCACGAACTTTGACTTCTCCCAGTATTTATGCCCAAGCCCAAGTGGTACGTGCTGCGTATACCAAAGCCAATGTCGCCCCTAATACAGTTTCCTATATTGAAGCTCATGGCACTGGTACCCCCTTGGGTGACCCAATTGAAATTAATGCCCTGAAACGAGCGTTCAGACAACTAGATCAAGAGTATAAACTGCCAGGATCTGCAAAACACTATTGTGGTCTAGGGACAGTTAAAACCAATATTGGACATTTGGAAGGAGCAGCAGGGATTGCTGGGGTGATTAAAGTCCTCTTGGCAATGAAGCACAAAAAATTGCCCAAGATTCTAAATTTTCAGCAATTAAATCCACGTATTAAGTTAGAGGATAGCCCCTTTTATATAGTCTCGGAAACCCAAGAATGGCAGCAGTTAAAAACACCAGCAGGGGAAGTAGTACCTCGGCGAGCTGGTGTAAGCTCCTTTGGGGTTGGGGGTGTGAACGCTCATGTTGTTCTGGAAGAACCCCCCTCTCAAGTCACAAAAATTAAACCTGGTGATTTACAGAAGCGTCCACTCCGTCTATTAACGGTGTCGGCAGAAACTCCACAAGCTCTGGAAGAATTAGTTAATTGTTATTCTAATCACCTAGAAACTCATCCGGAAGTAGAACTGGCAAACATTTGTTACACAGCCAACACAGGACGTGCCCATTTTAGTCAGAGACTGGCTGTAATCGCTGAATCGATTGTTGAGTTACAGAAACGACTGAAGGCATTTCTCATAGGTAATGAGACAATTGGACTGGTGAAGGGAAAAGCTAGAGACCAAAGTCCAAAGATAGCTTTTCTATTTACAGGTCAGGGGTCTCAATACATAAACATGGGACGACAACTGTATGAAACTCAACCCACCTTCCGGCGAACACTTGAACAATGCGATCGCATCTTAGAACCCTATCTAGATAAGCCCCTGTTAGCAGTGCTTTATCCTCAACTGGCGGCTGGGGAAGAGAATGGTCATCTGCTAGATAAAACTGTCTATAGCCAAAGCGCTCTGTTTACTCTAGAGTATGCCTTAGCCCAGTTATGGCAATCTTGGGGCATCAAACCCGATGTAGTCATGGGTCACAGTGTAGGAGAATATGTAGCAGCTTGTGTAGCGGGCGTTTTCAGTCTGGAAGATGCGCTCAAGTTAATTGCAATGCGTGGAAGGTTAATGCAGCAGTTGCCTGCTGGTGGCGAAATGGTATCAGTGTTGGCATCGGAGTCTCAGATCATAGATGCAATCGCATCTTATACAGACAAGGTGGCAATCGCAGCTATCAATGGTCCCGACAGCATTGTAATTTCCGGTGTTGGTGAAGCCGTCCAAGCAATTTGTAGCAGTTTGGAAAAGATGGGAATCAAGACCAAAAACCTACAAGTGTCCCATGCTTTCCATTCACCGCTAATGGAGCCAATGTTGGCAGAGTTTGATGCAGTAGCAACAGAAGTCACCTATAAACAGCCTCGCATACCCCTGATTTCTAATCTTACTGGCAAACGGATAGATGATCTCATCATCTCTGCTGAATATTGGGTCGATCATATCCGGCAGTCGGTGCATTTTGCCCAGAGCATGACAACTCTGCATCAGGAGGGATATGAAGTCTTCTTAGAAATCGGACCAAAACCAATTTTGTTAGGGATGGGTCGTCAATGCCTACCTGAAGAAGTCGGGACTTGGCTGCCTTCGCTGCGTCCGGGAGTGGATGAATGGCAACAGATGCTCTCTAGTTTAGGACAACTATATGTGCAGGGAGTCAAAGTTGATTGGTCTGAGTTTGAGCGAGATCGTACTTGTCAGAAGGTGGCATTGCCCACTTATCCGTTCCAGAGGCAGCGGTATTGGATTGAAACCAACAATCGCTCCCAGAAAAAAATATTTGAGCAAGCAAAAATTTTTCACCCCTTACTAGGTCAAAAACTGCAGTTAGCAGGCTTAGAAAATCAAGATCGTTTTGAATCTTTTCTAGCTGAAGATGAACCAGTCTACCTCAGCCACCACCGAGTATTTGACAAAGCCCTATTTCCCACAACCGCCTACTTAGAAATAGCTCTAGCCGCAGGGCTAAACCGATTTAAAACTCCAAGGCTGGTTGTAGAAAACCTAGTCATTGGGCAAGGATTAATTTTGCCAGAAGGGGCGATCAAAACAGTTCAGACCATACTTACCCCATCAGACAACAAAACTTACCAGTTTCAAATATTTACTCAACAGGAACAGGAAAACCAAGACGAACCCCTGTGGGTACTTCATGCCTCTGGAAAAATTCAACCTTTAGAAATTGACACTGCTGTTGAAACTTTTGACGTAGAAAAATATTTGACCCAGTGTACTCAACCAATAGAAGTCAAACAACATTATCAACAATGTCAGCAAATCGGGATTGACTACGGAACGAGTTTTCAAGGGATACAAAAGCTGTGGAGGGGTTCAAACCAGGCGATCGCTCAGATTAAGTTACCCCAAGAGTTAACGGCAGCAATAACCGACTATCAGTTCCATCCAGCTTTATTAGATGCTGCTTTGCAGGTAATCGGTCATACACTGCCAGAAGAAATAACACAAACTTATCTGCCAATAGGGGTAGACCAATTAAAAGTATATGGTCATCCGAGGCTTTCTCTGTGGGCATACGCATCAGTGACTCAACCCCTAGTCGAAAGTGAACAAAGTTGGACTACTCAAGTGACACTGGTGAGTGAAGAGGGAGAAATCATTGCCACAGTTGAAGGCTTACGAGTCAAAAAAGCTGCTCCTGTCGCTCTACTGGAAACCGAACCCGAACTCATCACTAATTGGCTATACGAGGTGGAATGGAGAACTAAAGGTCGGTTGGGTCGGCTGCTGCCTCCAGATTACCTGCTGACACCTGTAGAAGTCCAGCAACAATTGAGTTCCACCCTGACAGAATTAGCGACTCAGGTAGACGATGATAACTCCAAGAAAATTCTAACTGAATTAGAAAAGTTAAGTGTAGACTATGTAGTACATGCACTTCAAGAAACTGGTTGGCCATACCAACCAGGAGAGCGCTTTTCTCTTGATGCTGCTACTCAACGCCTAGGCATAGTTTCTAGCCAGCGACGACTATTCAACCGGATGTTACAAATACTGGCAGAAGTGGGAATTGTTAAGGAAACTCAACAGCAGTGGCTGGCGCTGCAAACCTTAGAGAAAGTTAACCTAGATGGAAAAAGCCAGACTCTACTTAGTCAATATCCCAATGCAGTAGCAGAATTGACTCTTCTGAATCGTTGTGCATCTCAACTGAGTGGGGTATTGCGAGGAGTACAAGACCCTGTACAACTGGTGTTCCCTGAAGGGGATTTAACGACTGCTACCCAACTTTATCAAGAATCTCCAGTAGCTAAGGTGATGAATACTCTGGTGCAAAAAGCCATCACCAAAGCGATTGAGAAATTGCCCCAACAGCGAGGGATACGATTGTTGGAAATCGGAGCGGGAACCGGAGGCACAACCAGTTATATTCTACCTCATCTGCCACCGAACCAAACCGAATATGTGTTCACCGATATTGGAGCCTTGTTTACAACCAAAGCCCAAGAGAAATTCCGAGATTATCCGTTTATACGCTATCAAACCCTCGATATTGAAGTAGACCCCGTAAACCAAGGATTCAAGGAACATCAGTATGATGTGATTATCGCTGCTAATGTGCTCCATGCAACCACTAGTCTGAAGCAGACTTTATCCCATGTGCAGAAACTGTTAGCACCAGGAGGAATGCTAGTGTTGTTGGAAGCAACAACTCGGACCAGATGGGTGGATTTAATCTTCGGACTGTTGGAAGGATGGTGGAAATTCCAAGATAATGAGTTACGACCAGACTATCCTTTGCTGAGTCGCTCAAAGTGGAAGCAATTACTCAGTGAAAAAGGTTTTGCTCAAGTGGTCACCATGCCAGAGATGGATGGAATGCCAAAAATCTTGTCCCAGCAAGCAGTGATTGTTGCCGAAGCTCCTGAAACAACACGAGAAGCGATATTATCAGAACCAAAGAGTTGGTTGATACTAGCAGACACTCAGGGAGTGGCTCAACAGTTAGCTACTCAACTGCGCTCTGTAGGAGAAGTCTGTACCTTGGTATTTACCGGGAAGCAATATCAACAAATTGCACCAGAAGAATTTACTATCAACCCCCACAATGCAAAAGAGTTTGAGCAACTGGTAGCTCAAGTAGCAGCCCACTCAGCTTCTTTATATGGAGTAGTGCAATGTTGGACGACCGAGGCTGGAGTAGGTAAAAACATTAACTCCCAGGAGTTAGAAGATTTATCTCAACTGGGGTGCGGCACTACATTATCATTAGTGCAAGCGTTAGTCAAAGGAGGATTATCTCAACCGCCACGGTTATGGTTAGCCACATCTGGAGCGCAACCCGCAAGCGCAACTCATCCCGTGATATCTGGGTTGACCCAATCTTCGCTGTGGGGAATGGGGAAAGTAATTAGCTTAGAACACCCAGAACTTAACTGTGTACGCATTGATTTAGACCCGCAGGAGACTCTGGAACATCAAACATTTGCATTGTTTTCAGAAATTTGGTCAGAGGATTTTGAAGACCAAGTGGCATTGCGAGAAGATGGTCGTTATGTGGCTCGGTTAGTGGGTAGTCGTCAAACTCCAGCAGCAACTCCCCTCCGTTTCCGTAAGGACCGTACCTACCTGATTACAGGAGGGTTAGGAGGTTTGGGCTTATTAGTCGCCCGTTGGATGGTGTCTAGGGGAGCCAAACATTTAGTTTTGGTGGGACGCCGTTCACCTGACGATGCTGTTCTGAAGAAATTAACGGAATTAGAACAAGCGGGAGCCCTAGTGGTAGTGGAAAAAGCTGATGTGTCGGAATGGCAATCTATGGCGAGGGTGGTATCTCATATCAACCAGTCAACCTTCCCACTGGCGGGAGTGATTCATTCAGCAGGGATGTTGTCAGACGGAGTGCTGCAAAACCAGAGTTGGTCTAGTTTTGAAAAAGTGATGGCTCCGAAAGTTCAAGGGGCTTGGCATTTGCATCAACTGACCCAAAACCAGTCATTAGACTTTTTTGTGCTGTTTTCTTCGGCTGCTTCTCTACTAGGTTCTCCTGGTCAGGCAAACCATTCTGCGGCTAATGCTTTTCTCGATGGTTTAGCCCATTATCGTCGAGCTATGGGGTTGGCTGGATTAAGCATTCATTGGGGTGCTGTTGCTCAAGTGGGAGAAGCAGCAGAGCGTGGTGCAGATATTCGGTTAAAGCAGAAGGGCATGGGTGCGATCGCTCCGAGTCAGGTGTTAGAAGCTCTGGAGCTACTGATAAGTAGTTCAGGTGTGGAAGTTGGGGTAGTGCCTATTGAGTGGTCAGCGTGGTCAGACAGAGTGGCATACTGGCCATTTTTGGCAGACTGGAAACAGACTACTCAGACTTCTGAGTCATCGCAATCGGCATTTTTGCTACATTTGGAAGCAGCTGTTCCCAGCGAACGACAAGAAATGTTAGTGGCTCATGTTCGTCGTCAAGTAGCTGAGATATTAGACTTAACTTCATCTCAAGAGGTTGACTTAAAAAAAGGCTTTTTTGACTTGGGAATGGATTCGTTAATGGCTGTGGAATTGAGGAGCCGTTTGCAGAAAAGTTTGCAGTGCAATTTACCATTGACTTTAATTTTTAAATATCCAACCTTGAAGAGTTTGGTAGATTATTTAGTTGAGCAAGTGCTGGGATCGGAAACTCCTAATACCTCAGGCACAAAGCCAAGGGAAACGGAGGAGGACGAAAAACAAGAACAGTTGTTAGCTAAAACAAAAGAGCTTTCAGAAGACCAGTTAGAAGAACTAATTAACCAAAAGTTAAATTTACTTATTAATGATTGAGGTGTTAAATGATGGAAATTTCATCAAAGAAGATTGAAAATTTAACTCCTCTGCAACGCTCGTTTTTGGTAATTGAGCAATTGCAATCAAAGCTAGATGCAATTGCTGAATCTCAAACAGAACCAATAGCCATTATCGGTATGGGTTGTCGCTTTCCCGGAGATACAGATACCCCAGAAGCCTTCTGGAATCTTTTGCACAATAAAGTAGATTCTATAACTGAGGTTCCACTAGACCGATGGAATATAGATGAGTATTATGATTCTAACCCAGAAACTCCTGGTAAAGTTTACACACGCTTTGGTGGATTTTTACATCATATAGATAGATTTGACCCACAGTTCTTTGGCATTTCTCCCAAAGAAACTCTTAGCCTTGACCCGCAACACCGATTCCTCTTAGAAGTGAGCTGGGAAGCATTAGAACACGCTGGAATTGCACCGCAAAACTTAGAAAATAGCCAGACAGGAATCTTTTTTGGTATTACACAAACCGAATATAGTAGATTGCGACTAGCAAACCCTAATCATCATCAACAGCTAAGTATTTATGATGGTACAGGGAACGGTTTGTCTTTTGCATCAGGACGTCTTTCCTTTATTCTGGGATCGCAAGGTCCCAATATGGCTATTGATACTGTTTGTTCTTCTTCTTTAGTAGCTGTACACTTAGCCTGTCAGAGCTTACGAAATCAAGAGTCTAATTTGGTTATAGCTGGAGGTGTGAACCTCAATCTCTTTCCAGAAGGAACAATACTTTTGTCCAGAGCTAAAGCCCTTTCCCCAGATGGTCGCTGCAAGACCTTTGATGCTAGTGCAGATGGGTTTAGTCGCAGCGAGGGTTGTGGAGTCGTTATCCTCAAGCGACTGTCGGATGCGATCGCACATGGAGACCGAATTTGGGCGATGATTCGAGGCTCAGCAGTTAACCATGATGGATCAAGTAGTGGTTTAACTGTTCCTAATCAAATCGCTCAGGAGAAGTTAATTCGTCAAGCCCTGACTAATGCTAAGGTAGACCCAATCGAAGTCAATTATATAGAAGCTCACGGTACTGGGACATCACTGGGAGATCCCATTGAAGTGGGAGCTTTGGCATCCGTATTATGTACCAATCGTAGTCGATCTAACCCCTTAGTCATCGGTTCTGCGAAAACTAACCTCGGTCACCTAGAGGCAGCAGCAGGAATAGCTGGTCTGATTAAAGTGGTGTTATCGCTGGATCGCGAGGAAATACCACCTCATTTGCATTTTTCTACACCAAATCCTCACATCCCTTGGAATGAATTCCCTTTGGTGGTTCCTACCTCACCCATGCCTTGGTCTCGTAGAGAGAAACCGAGAATCGCAGGGGTTAGTTCTTTTGGCATGAGCGGGACTAATGCCCATATAGTCTTGGCAGAAGCCCCCATTCCAGCCAAAACAGAGAATTCCAGCGAACGTCCACTCCATCTATTAACCCTGTCGGCGAAAACTCCAAAAGCTCTGGAAGAGTTAGTAAGTCGTTATCGTAATCATCTGGAAAATAATGCGGAATTGGAACTAGCAGACATTTGTTATACAGCAAATACCGGACGCGCCCACTTTAACCATCGACTAGCTGCGATCGCAACTAACCAACAAGAATTAGCAGAAAAACTCCATCATTTACAAACTGAGGAGGTAACTGGACTATTTTCCGGGCAATTACCTAGCAGTGGCAGTTCGCCGAAACTAGCCTTCCTATTCACCGATCAAGGTTCCCAGTATGTACAAATGGGGAAAATTTTGTATCAAAGGACATTGGTATTTCGTCAAGCCATTGACCAATGTGATAAAATTCTCCGTGGTGAGTTGGAACATCCCCTGCTTTCAGTTCTCTATCCTGAAACAACAGATAAGCAAACATCTCTACTAGACCAACCCGCCTACAGCCAACCAGCCTTATTTGCCATAGAATACGGCTTGGCTCAGTTGTGGCAATCTTGGGGCATTAAACCAGATGTACTCATGGGTAACAGCGTAGGGGAATATGTGGCGGGCTGTGTAGCAAAAGTATTCAGCCTAGAAGACGGTCTCAAATTAATTGCAACTCGGGGACGGTTAATGCAGCAATTGTCTGCTGGTGACGAGGTGGAGTTTGAAGCGGTAGCAAAACAAGTCACCTACAGTCAGCCTCAGATCCCACTTGTGTCTCATGTCACTGGTAAACGGGTAGGTGATGAAATCACTTCATTTCAATATTGGGTGAATTACATCCGGCAACCTGTGCGCTTTGCTGAAAGCATACAAACTCTACAGCAACAGGGGTATAAATTGTTCTTAGAAATCGGACCCAAGCCTATACTGTTGGAAATAAGTCGCCAATATTTGTCAGAGAATGTTGGAGTATGGTTACCTTCGCTGCATCCGCCTCAAGAAGATTGGCAACAGATGCTCTCAAGTTTAGGGCAGCTGTACGTGAAAGGGGTGAAGGTGGATTGGTCAGGGTTTGACAAAGATTATATCCGTCGCAAAGTAGTATTGCCAACCTATCCATTTCAGCGACAACGCTATTGGCTTGAAGCTTCTGAAAATGGACATCAAAAAGATACCTTAGAAAATAGTCTAAATCCAATTGCTAAATTACTGGATAAAATTGATACAGAGCAATTGGCACAGGAGTTGAACTCCTCTGAACAACTGACCGAGCAAGAGCAAAAATTGCTACCTAAACTCTTAAAGATTTTAACGATTCGGGCTCAAAAATATGGTCAATCGTCAGAACAACACTTAGGCATTTTACAACAACTTGAGAAAACAGCAGACAGAGATCGCCTACAGCTAACAATACATTACCTACAAGGTGTGGTTGGTCAATTGTTAGGATTTCACGACTCCCAAAGCCCAGATTCACAGTTAGGATTCTTTGACATGGGCATCGACTATTCGATGATGCTTGAACTCAGAGATCTATTACAGACAAGTTTTGGTAGTTCTATTTCAGTCACTACATTATCTGAGCATTTTAATATTCAAGAGCTTGCTAAGTATTTGATGACAAAGATTTTTGTGGGAGAATTGGAGGAATTTGCTCAGGGTAACTATCAGGAACGAACTCTTGTTGATGGTGAACTAGAACCGCTACATGAAGAGGCGATCGCGAATGCGATTAAAGAAGAAACGATCGCGAATGCTATCGAAAATGAACTTAAAGAAATCCAACTTATACTTAACCAGGAAATCTAAAATGACCAATATTTCAGAAACAGAACAACAAGTTGTTTCCTCTCAACAAGTGCTTCAAACTATCAAAGAAATGCGAACTAGACTTGAAGCAGTCAACAGAGAAAAAACTGAACCAATTGCTATTATTGGTCTGGGTTGCCGATTTCCTGGTAACGCCAATAACTCTTCCTCATTCTGGCGTTTATTACACGAGGGGATCGATGCTGTAACAGAAGTACCCCCTGGTCGATGGGATGTTGAAGCCTACTACGATCCCAACCCCGACACTCCTGGGAAAACCTACACCAAACAAGGTGGCTTCATCCAACAAGTAGATCAGTTCGACCCCTTATTTTTTGGTATTTCCCCCAGAGAAGCCGCGAGTTTAGACCCCCAACAAAGGCTGCTTTTAGAAGTGACTTGGGAAGCCCTAGAAAACGCAGGACAAACAGCAACAAAACTCAGGCAGAGCCAAACAGGTGTGTATGTGGGCATTTGCACAGACGACTATGGCCAAAGGAATATAAGTCTGGACAACTTCTCCAAGATGGATGCTCATTCTGGTATAGGTAGCTCCCGCAGTATGGCTGTAGGTCGGATTTCTCACTTCCTTGGCTTACAAGGACCGAATATTCAGTTAGATACTGCCTGTTCCTCCTCTT
>CAZZXJ010000057.1:6207-17614 GCA_964657905.1 uncultured Stigonema sp. | reverse complement strand
TTTATGACTCAGCAACGGTAGAACTCAAGGTTCTTGTCTCCCACATCAGCATATTATGGGCTGTGGTTGGTGCTGGTGGCTGGTGCAATGCAATCAACTGCGTTAGGGTTTGCTTTAACTGTGTACGAGGTACAATATCATCCACAAAGCCGTGCTTAAGCAAATCTTCAGCAGTTTGAAAATCATCTGGTAATTTTTCCCGCAGGGTTTGCTCAATGACTCGACGACCGGCAAAACCAATGGTCGCTTTTGGTTCTGCCAAGATAATATCGCCCAACATGGCGAAACTAGCAGTAACGCCCCCTGTGGTGGGATTAGTCAAAACTGGAATGTATAATAGTCTAGCTTGCCGATGATATTGCAGAGCTGCTGATACTTTTGCCATCTGCATCAACGAGAGCATTCCTTCTTGCATCCTTGCCCCACCAGAAGTACAGACGATCACTATAGGATATCGCCGCTGAGTGGCTTGCTCAATCAAGCGAGTGAGTTTTTCTCCCACAACAGAACCCATGCTAGCACCGATGAACCGGAAGTCCATAACGCCAAGAGCAAAGGGAAAACTGTTGATTTGACCCAAACCAGTTTGGACAGCCTCGATTAAACCAATTTTTTCCTGCATTTCCCGCAGGCGATCTATATAGGGTTTGCGATCGTGAAATTGCAGAGGATCGCAGGGGCGCAAATGCTCATCCATCGGTTTCCAGGTATTAGAATCTGTCAATTGGCGGATGCGCTCATCGCTATCGACTCGATTATGATGTCCGCACTCTACACAAACCATTTGATTAGCTCTAAGGTCTTTGGTATACGTCAAGACACCACATTTAGGACATTTATGCCACAGCCCATCAGCAATTTCACGTTCTTGGCGTTCCTGAATGATTGACCCAGATTTCTGTCGATTTGCAAACCAATCTAACAGGGATTTAAAACCGCGTGATTCTTCGTTGTTCGCCATTTGTATCTTAATTTAAGTGAGTAGTATGTCAAAAACATGTCGAGCCACTTAGTGGAGTCAAGAGTCAATAGTCCAAAGCCCAGAGTAATTTATTTTGACTATTGACTATTAACTAATTGTTCAAATTTGTCTTCTAAGGAATTTAGAACTTCTGCATGCGTCCTTGGTTACCAGCTTAACGAAAATACGTAAACCAATTCAAGTCTCTTGTTCGTCTTCTAGGGGACTTAATAGAAGCAGTGCAGTCCACTGGTCTTGTGAACGTACTTGCAAAGCTGCTGGAGTACCAGATCCCAAATATGATTTCACCCCCAGATCAATAATTCGGGTTGGTATGTCATGAGCATTCAGCAGTTGCTGCATGAGTTCTGCTTGCCAACTGGTATTAGTTGTTCAGAGGGTAATCCAAGTCACAAGTTTATACTATCAAAAGCTCAAAGACAGATGGCGTGATGAATTTTACGGTTATTAAGTAACAGGGAGTAGGGGCGGGGTTCCCCCGCCCGTACAATAAGTAGGCGAGAAAATTCCCCATTCCCTATTATTCAAGAAACTCTAAAAAATAATTGCATGTAAGTAGACAAAATTGCCTCGCCGCCAAACAGAGTAATCACCGCTCCCAAAGCAAGAAAAGGACCAAAAGGCATCTTTTGTCCCCATTTTTGAGGCAACCCTGTGCGCAGAGAAGTTGAAGCTGCCATTGCCGCCGATGCAAACTTCCCAGGGTTCCCGACCTTGTGGCGACTGCCGTGCCGTGTAAGTACAATTGTACTTACACCTACTAATACTCCTATCACACAGGCAATAAAACCGGCTAGCAACAGATACCTCCACCCTAACCAAGCCCCCATCATGGCTGCTAACTTGGCGTCACCTCCACCCATTACTGCTTTGCCAAAAGCTATTGAACCTACTGTGGTGATCGCATCAAATAGCCACAACCCCAGCATTGATCCTGCTATTGCTGTCATTAGGTGCTTTGCTAATCCCACTCCCGCAGCCTCTAGCACAAAACCCACAACCATTTGAAACAGTATTCCCAGTACCAACCCTGACTGAGTTAGTGAGTTGGGTAGAGTCATAGTATCTAAGTCGATGAGCGATAGCGCCAATAACCAACTACAAAAAGCCCAGTAGCCTATTGTTAATAGCGAAAACTTAAATATCCAAAAAACCAGTACAAACAAAACTGCCGTTGCTGCCTCTACTACAGGGTAACGGAGAGAAATCTTGCTTTTACAGTAACGACAGCGCCCTTTTAACAAAAGCCATCCCAACACTGGCAAATTATCGTAGGGTTTGAGTTGGTTTAAGCAATGGGGACAGCGAGAAGGAGGCCACAGAATCGACAACCCTGCTGGTAGCCGATAAACGACAACGTTGATAAAGCTGCCAATAGATGCACCTAAGGCAAAAACAATTACACTTGCCATTTTGTTAGTTGTTAGTTGTTATTTTTCCCACTAACTACTAACTACTAACTAATGCCATTTTGTTAGTTGTTATTTTTCCCACTAACCACTAACTAATACATATACGATTCAATCTGATTTAATGGCACAAAACATTCTTCTGGCAAGAGAACTGGTTGGTTAGTAAAAATCACCTTACCCCGGTGATTTTTACGATTAATTGCTACTCCTGAAGGTTGCCCAGTAATTTCGGGATGTACCTCGCAGTAAATGTGGTAAATTTGCCCAGCGGCTTTGATAACGGCAGGGTCAATCAACGCCGGCTGGTTCGTTTGATTGGTATAATTTGCTTGTCCTTGTTTTAAAGCGTACACCACTCACTAAACTTTGTTTTCTAGGTTTGTCTATAGTTTATCTGAAACAAACAGCAACAGTTCCCGAAATATTCAAGCTAAAACTGTGAAATTATTCTTCCAGAGCGTGAATCAGCGCCTCACCCATAGCGCGGCAACCCAACAGATTCATACCTTTTGACATTATATCGCCAGTGCGATCGCCCTGGTGTAAAACTTGCAATACCCCTTGTTCAACGTGGTCTGCGGCAGATGGTTGGTTTAAACTGTAGCGGAGCATCATGGCGGCACTCAAAACTTGCGCCAGAGGATTGGCTTTATCCTGTCCGGCAATATCTGGGGCAGAACCGTGGACAGGTTCAAAAACTCCAGGACCAGAAGCACCTAAACTTGCAGAGGGCAACATCCCAATACTACCTGTAAGCATGGCAGCAGCATCAGAGAGAATATCACCAAACAAGTTGCCTGTGACGATAGTATCGAATTGTTTAGGAGCGCGTAGTAGCTGCATAGCAGCATTATCTACATACATATGGGATAGTTCCACATCTGAATACTCTTGAGAGAGTTTAGTCATGCGATCGCGCCACAACTGAGAGACTTCTAAAACGTTTGCTTTATCCACCGAACAAAGTTGACCGCGACGTTTCCGCGCTGCTTCAAATGCTACCCGCCCAATGCGCTCAATTTCAGATTCAGTGTAAGCCATGGTATTCACACCGCGCTTTTCACCAGTTTCCGTCGCAAAAATCCCCTTAGGTTTGCCAAAGTAAATCCCACCAGTAAGTTCGCGCACCACCATAATATCAACACCTTCCACAACCTCGCGCTTCAACGTCGAAGCATCAATCAACTGAGGCAAAATTGTTGCTGGGCGCAAATTAGCAAATAATCCCAAACCAGCACGCAGTCCTAACAAACCCGCTTCTGGGCGTAAATGGGATGGTAGGGAATCCCACTTGTAACCACCAATGGCGGCAAGTAATACAGCATCGCAATTGCGACACATATCCAGGGTGGCAGCTGGTAGAGGTTCACCCGTGGCGTCAATTGCTGCACCACCGATGAGTGCTTCTTGAAATTCAAACTGAATGTCAAACTTTTTCCCTACAACTTTCAACACGTTTACCGCCACTGCCATAATTTCGGGTCCAATGCCATCGCCAGGGAGTAAGGTAATGCGGTACTGGGTCATAGTTCGTTTTGAGTGGGTAAGTGTTTAATCGTGCAGAAATTCTTGCAGATTTAATATAATACCTAGCAAATGTACCAATGGAGTTTTTAATTTATTTAGATGTTTGTTGCCTAAACCGCCCTTTTGATGACCAGACACAAGAACGTATCCGTTTGGAAGCTGAGGCGATACGACTCATTTTTGAACACTGTCAAAGTGGAGAATGGCTGCTCTTGACAAGCGAAATCATAGATATTGAGTTGAGGCGCACTCCCGAAGGTGCGAGAAAAGAGCAGATGTGGTTGTGGACAACTTTAGCAATCACTAAAGTAAATATTACAGAACAAATTCAGTCTCGTGGTTCTGAACTTGCCAAACTAGGGTTTAAAGACTACGATGCGCTGCATATCGCTTGTGCAGAAGCAGGATACGCCAATGTTTTGTTAACAAATGATGACAGGATGTTGCGATTGGCTGCAAGACATAGGAACTTGCTACAAGTGAGAGTAAAAAACCCACTGCAATGGCTAATAGAGGTAACAGATGATAGACGTGACTAAGCTGACACAGGATGAAATTACCCGACTGGGAATAGACACGCTTGCCTTAGCCCTTGGACCTGCTGGAATGGCACGATTTATGCAGCAATTCACCATAGGTCGTGGAGATTACACGCGAGATCGGGACAAAATTTTGGGAAATCCTACTGTCGAGGAAATAGTTGCCGAAATCAAAAAACGGCGTGAATCACAGGTAGAAAGTCGAGATACTCTACCCAAATTCACAAGCATGAAAATGATAGACGTGACCAAGCTGACTCCAGCGCAGATTAGGCAAATGGGAATTGAGGCATTGACTAAAGGGCTTGGTAATGACGGAATGACGCGATTTATGCAGCAATTAGACATGGGTACTGGTGATTACACAATAGACAGGGATCAAATATTAGGGAATATTTCTGATGAGGAGTTCATCGTCAGCATTGAGAATCGACGACAACAGCAGGACAAGGAAATTTAGCAAGCCAGTAGACATCTCACAAGGGTTTTAACGAACGCATAATTAATTTTCACTCCATGTCTACTAGATATCTCCGAAAAACAATGTAGAGACACGAAATTTCGCGTCTCTACACACGTTATCAATAAGCAAATTATCTTATCTAAACCGTATTGAGTTATGGGATCGAGCCAGATTTGGTTTGATGTGGTCAGTAATTATGACTTATGTACTGACCTCTGAATAGAGATACTGAGCGTGAATTTTTACCTCTGTTTCCAGAAAATCACTAAATCTCTCATGGCTTTTAATGAAAGAGGTTTGCTTTGTTCCTTCACAGTATGAATAAATGGCCGGGTCGTCTCCTTCCAAAAGTCTGAAAAAGCTGAATTGATACCCTTGGTGCATAAAGAAAATGAAAGCATCCTCAGGCAGATTTTCAGGAAAGTTATTTTCTTGTAATAGCTCCAAAGCCCATTCTTGCAAATAGGGGAGGTGTTGAAAAAAACAGTCTGAACCCCTTAAAAATTTACCAGCACCATGACCCATCCACAAGAGAAATTCTTGATAGGCTGCTGGCAAAGAAATTCCCAGTTGTTGCTCTAGCCCTATAATTTCATTCTCTTTACAACCTAATAGTTCATCCGGCAATGCGAGTTTTAGTGCTTTGATCTGTTGTTTTACCCGATCAAGATACATTGCCCTGACCTCCTTTAAGCCTCAATGCAATAATTTACCGTCAGTGCGATGTTTGGGAACTGCCGACGAAATTGCTCAATCACAAAACTACAAGAAGTACAGGGGGGTCGTTCTGTAAATAAATTGACAGTCCCTGCGACCTCTAGCGTTTTAACATATCGAGATGCTAGTTCCTCAAGAAGTTTGTATTCACTATCATATGCCCGTGAGTGCCCTGGTGGAACTTCAAAAGTTTGAAAGATGGGCTGCTGAGGTAAGCCAACAGTTCCTAAACGAGCCGATTGACCACTAACTGCAATCAGTTCACCACCGTCATCCCCAATTTGGAAATCAGCAAAGGCAATATTTCTACCTCTGGACACTCCTAGCTGTTGCCGAATTTGGGCAACACGAGCTAAAGATTGCATTAATACTCCCTGAGGAAATCTTCCTCCCTAAATTCGTAGCGTTGACGTTCGTAGTTGCTAAGAGCGCTCTTAGCAACTACAAGCTATAATTTCATTTTTTAACGATACGAACTTACGAAATCTTATACTAAGTCTGAACCACCTTTGGCAATTGGTTGGATGATAGACGTTACTAAACTGACTCAGGCTGAAATTAGGCAACAGGGAATAGAAGCGATTACCGTAGCCCTTGGTCCTGCTGGAATGGGAAGATTCATGCAGCAATTCGAGATGGGCAGTGGAGATTACACGCGAGACAGGGATCAAATCTTGGGAAATCCTACTATTGAGGAAATCGTAGCTCCAATCAAGCAACGACGCGAATCACAGGTGGAAAATTAAAATTCCCTGCCCAAATTCACTAGCACGAAAATGATAGACGTGACCAAGCTGACTCCAGCACAGATTAGGCAAATGGGAATTGAGGCATTGACTAAAGCCCTTGGTAATGACGGAATGGCGCGATTCATGCAGCAATTAAAGATAGGTACTGGTGATTACTCGCGAGATAAAGACCAAATTCTAGGAAACCCTACCTTTGAGGTGAGAGCAGCAGAAGGGTTAAAAAGTAGGGTAGGAATTGCCCACCCTACTAAGCTTGCGCTTATGATTTTTTCCAAGCCTTGATGAAGGCAATGACCGAATGTCCACAGGCATTCATCATTACCCCATTGACTGTACCACCGACCGCAGACCCGATAAAAGGCATCATTTTTGCTACGTTCACTAAAGTCTTCTCACCTGCTTTAGAGATTAACTTAATTCCCAAGGCTTTATTTATCTCAGCAAATGTTTTACCAGGGATAGACATCAAAGCTTTCTGAATAGCCTGTGATGCTGCCTTAGTTCCCAACTGATTAGCCAGTTCAGCTAGACTTACTCCAGCCGCCGCCGCCAAGATTAAGGGTTGTGCAGATTGGCTCTTTGTATCAATTCCATAGATTGTAAAAAGAGTAGATGCTAGCTTTACTTGAGAGTAGAGTGTACTAACAACATCCAAAGGTATTCCAGCTAATCCCACCAGCCCACTCCCAATACCCTCGCCTACTGACCAGAGTGTTGATTGGTATATGACGTTATTTGCCATTTTATCTTTGTTCCCCCACCAGCGTGAATCGTTGAGATACGTTTGCCCCCACTCTCTACCCCCTTCCATAGCATGAGCAATAGTTTCCTTTATCACTGGCATCTTCATGATCGAGTCAAAATCCATAAGCTGTAAGTTCACAATAGGTTTCTAGCTTTAGGATTCCCAAGAATAAATGCAAAAATAAAGTAACTTTTCACTCCCCCCTCTCAAGCAGCAACTTGAAGAACAACGGGAATGGAAGGGGGTAATATTCCCTTGCGACCAAGAGCAATTACTTGGGCAATGTAAGACCAAGGGTCAACTTTTCGCTCTTCGACAGGTTTCAATCACGCTTAAAAGAGAACAGTAAGCCAAACTGCCTTCAGTTGTACGAGTACCATAGCTAATTCGGCGTGCAATGACTGCGTGTCTTAGGGCGCGTTCATGGGCAGTGCCCACCCTACAGATACTTAGATTTTTTCAATAATCAAATCGGATTCCTATATAAATTTAAAACTATTGCAAAATATTAGGATATATGAATTTTTTTCTTGGAGGAGTATTGAATACACGACGACAACAACAATTTTTATGGGGTTCCTAGGTAATTTTAGTGTCCTCGGATTGTTAACCTACCAGTTAACACGCCAAGTGAGATTAGCTGGTGAATCTGCTACGAAGGCACTCCTTAGAAATTAAAAATGCAAAATTAAAAATGGAGGATTTTTAATTTTTAATTACTCTTAAGTGCTTTTCTCACCAATTCTGGAATTTGAGAAGGGCGTTCAGCTACTGGAACTCTGACTTCACTGAAAGCGGCTAATTTATTTTTTGCTGTGCCAAAGTCAGGATCCCGTCCCACAACGGCGGCTAAAGTTCCACTTTGACGCCAATGTTTGACTGGTGGTGCTTTTGTACCTGCTATATAGGCAACTACTGGTTTATCGATCGCCTCAGCGATGTACCGTGCTGCGGCTTCTTCACGACCACCACCAGGTTGACCAACTAAAACGATTATCTGTGTAGTTTCATCTTCATCCAGAATTTGCAGCCACTGAATAAACGATGAACCAACAACTGCATCACTACCAATACTGACACTAATCGACTGCCCCAAACCAGCTTTAGTGAGTTCGCTAGCAACTTCATAGGTGAGAGTAGAACTGCGACTCAGGATTCCCACAGAACCTTTAGTATAAAATTCACTCGGTTGAGTACCCAAAAGAATTCTCCCTGGTACAATAATACCTGGGCTATTTGGTCCCACCACCAAAGTTTCTGTTGCCTCCGCTTTGCGAAGTAATTGCACCATATCTAAAGGTGGTACACCAGGGGAGATAATGATGATTTGGCGAATACCAGACGCGATCGCTTCTAATGCCGCATCTAACACTTGGTAAGGGTGTACGCAGATAATTGTGGTGTCAATGACTCCAAATTGCCCTATCACCTCCTCTACCAAATCAAATACAGGAAGATCGTATAGTAGTTCCTGTCCACCACTTCCGGGATCAACCCCGGCTACCAAATTCGTGCCATAAGCTTTCATTTGAGCAACATGAGTTGCTGATATGAATTCACAGAACCCTTGGATTAACACTTTGCTGTTTGGCGTTAAGTTCATAAAAAAGCAGCGTAATTTAGCAAACCCAGCGACTTGAGCCACTGGGAAAAAAAGACACAATGCACGGTGTCGTAGTGATTCAATTTTTAGTAATATTTTAGACTGGTTGTCTTAAAGTTCATTACCGCTGAACATCAATGGAACTCCGCTCTTACTCATGACTCTCAGTTTAAATGCTCCGTCAATGGCTCTTGAAGCAAGTTTAAAAAAATACAACTAGAGCAATCAAAGAACTGCAATCATTAAGTGTAAACTCTATATATAAACTGTGTAGTGGTAATAAAAATTCCTACACTAGCTGCCCAAGGTTAGATAAAATACAGGTAATAAATCTGTATTTTAGCAGGCTTACTAGTTTTCCGAAAGATCTAATTCAATAGTTGGGGTGAAATTGTCAAACCTTTTTCTCAGCAGTTGAGTTGGAAAGACGAACTGCTTCGGTCACTGCTTCATCCAAATTTTCTACCACTATCAGCCCATCACCTAGGATTTTGAGTTTTGCTAAATATTTTCTGGCGAATTCAAACTCAGACCCGGCAAGACGGACAACCAAGCGTGGAAATTGAGCCTCTCGACGGTTTCTGCTGCCATTGGAGCGTAAAACCTGTGGCTTTTCGCTCTTTTGGTGTTGCATAAAGTTGTCAATCACTTCGACCACTTCTTCAGTCTGGGCAATACTACCCAGGAAGTTAATTAGTATGACTTGGATGCTTTTGTCAGCAGCCAGGTTTTTCAAAGCTTCTTCTAGACGATCCCTAAAAGTAGTCGAAGAGGTATCTATGGGACTGGCATGGCGCAGATTTATACAAACACCAGGCTTGCCACCAGCATTGGCGACTAAATCTAAAGTTGCCATCACTGAACCAGCACCATTGCCCAAAATTCCGATTTTACCGTGTAGTTCGATCGCGTCCCAATCGCCCAAGTTCCTGATTGTTTCACTACTAGTATAACGATTGACCATTTTTTTCGCTATTTCGGCAATATCCGGATGACGCCTGATCGCTCGTTCGTTAACGCTAACGCTGCCATTGAGAGCCATCACTTGACCAGAGATATTTACACCCAAGGGATTTATTTCCACCAAGTCCAAGTCTTTTTCTACAAATAACTGGTACATTTTCTCCATAACAGCGCTGACTGACTGCATCAGATTACCCTGCAAGCCCATTTTCAAAGCCAGTCGTCGCGCATAAAATGGTGAGAATTCCTGATCAACGATAACATGCTGCATTTTCTCCCCTGCGGATTCCCAATCAATGTCCGCTTCTTTGCAACCTAAAAGCACTGGTCGGCAGACAGCGGAATCTAAAACCACCGCTAGATAAAATTCCTGATCGGCGTCATACTTAGCTTCTGCCAGCAATACTTCTGGTAATTCGCCCAAAATTGGCAAATTGAAGATATTCTGTGCAGCGGCGATCGCATCGATAGTTGTTTCTACAAACCTAACTCCACCAGCTTTTGCTCGTCCAGTCCCTTGCACCTGAGATTTGAGTACAATTGGATAGCTGATTTTTAAACGTTTCAAATCCGTAGGATGGTCAATTCGTTGGGAGGGCAATACGGGAATGCCTATCTTCCCAAACCATTCTTTCACTTGGTATTCCAACAAATCCATTGACACACACCTTTTTTTACCAATCTTAAAGGTTTTCAGCGGTGCTGTCGAAAACATGCTTGCTGCCCCCTGATTGCAGAATAAAGCTCTAGTCAACTGTAAATATTTATTTTTCTTTTATTAATATTTTATCTGCTTCGGTAGACGAGATAAATTATTTTCAAAATAAATCTACTTTTGCCTAATTAACAAAAATAATTTAATCATATCAGTAAATTCATTAGCATCGAAAATCACTAACATTTTTGTTAATAAACCTTAATATACTGCTATACAGGGCATTCCCATAGCAGATCGCCGGGGAGTTAGTCAAAATGACCTAGTACAGCGGGCGCGTAAATAAACCTACCATTCAAAATGGCGCAAAAGCCCGGAATACAATTCTTTTGACTTTGGACTTTGACTACAATGCAGCCAATGTTATTCAGCAATTAGGGGCGTCTGTAAACCACAGAAAGCGGTTCGGAGTTTCTTGCTTGTAATTTATCGACTTGCAGGACCCCAGGGCTTCTGAAAGCCCACACTATACCCGGAGTACCGGGTATAGTGTGGGTAGTTTACAACTATATTTAATTTCTGTTTTTTCTTTTGCTGAAAACTCGTAATTTGTGTTAGAAAAGTTGGTTTATCGGATTTTAAGGCTGTGGTTGGTTAAACTGTGTATCTGTATTCAACAAAGAGAAGTCCTTCTTTTTATCCGCTCGAAGATCATCAAAACAATCTAGACCACCGGGATTGCTCTTTGAAAATAGCGGACCAACAGGAAGATTTACTGTTTTTAGCGAAAATTTTACAAGAACACTTGCGTGCAGAAGTTCCATCGGGTGAATTCTTCCAAGTTAAGTGTGCCGTTAAAAATGACCAGTTGATGATCTTAACTCAACATCCAAAAGGTGTGTGGCCCGACACTGAAAAAACCTTTGTACTGCTTGAGGAAACGCTCCAGTCTCTGAACTCCCATCAAAAGCAACGGGCGGAACTTTTCCTAAGAGTTGCTGGACAGAAACTTCCTTACGCCAAATACTCCCTGACTTTGAGAGATGAGGGAG
>CAZZXJ010000057.1:4873-6197 GCA_964657905.1 uncultured Stigonema sp. | reverse complement strand
GCAATATTGTCATTATCCTCATCCTCCTCATCATCCTCATCTCCCCCCACTCCCCTCTTGATGGGTGTTGCCCTAGTACTAATTACAGTTTTAGGTAGTGCGGCTTATTTCCTGACTCGCCCTTGTGTAATGTTGGCGTGTAAAGAAATACAAACGGCAAAGCAGTTACAAAGTTCATTTAGGCAAATGACGCGCAACCCTAAGTCAGAAGAAGAATTGGCAAAGTTGCAACAGCAATTTAATGCTGCAAGCACATCTGTAAAAACGATTCCTCGTTGGTCACTCCATTACCAGGAAGCTGAGCAACTATCGGCAAGTCTATCTGGAGAGTCAGAAAAAATTAACCAGGTGCTAAAGGCTTTTCAAGTAGCATCTTTGGCGGCGCAAACATCTCATACAGCAGCACATAGTCTAGAAGAATTACAACAGAGGCAACAGATGTGGCGAGTCTCGATCGCGCCACTGGAAGCGATCAGTCCCAATAGTCCACTGTATGGGCTAGCGCAGCCAAGATTATTAGTCTATCGCGCTAATTTGAAAGCTGTGAAGCAGCAGTTGTTCATAGAAGAAATATGGTTGAAAAAACTAGAAGCAGCAAAAGCTGTAGCTATTGCTACTTCTGCCCGTGGAGCCTCTACCAAATCCTTGAAAGAGTGGCAACAAGTCCAGTCTAGTTGGCTATTAGCAGTTAATACTTTGACCGCAATTCCTCAGACCAGTTCAGGATACCAAGAAGCACAAAAGCTCTTAGCAAAATATAAACCATTACTAGCAGCAGCAGGCGATCGCGTAACCAAAGAACTATTAGCAAGCAAAACTTATAAACAAGCAGTGGGAGCAACCAAAGACGCCAAAAGTTATGAACAACAAAATCAATGGCAAGCGGCAGTAGCACACTGGAGTGTTGCTTTGAATGCCGCTAAGCAGGTTCCTCATGATAGCTTGTACTATAGTCAGGCTCAGACCCTAATTACCCAGTACTCAATTGCCTTCCAACAAGCACAAGAAAAACTACAAGTTGCTAGTTCTTTCCAAAAAACCCGCACTGACCTAGAGAAAACCTGTTCCGGTGCAGTACGGGTTTGCAATTTCACTATAAATAATCAAGGGATCACTGTCTGGACAACCCCTGAATATCAACAAATACTTTCTAGCAGCTTGATGAGTTCCACTGACCAACGCAACCCAAACACTGTAGCCTCTGTGACTAATCACTTGCAAACGTTACAGCAAGCTCTAGAAGTTATCAGTGAAAACGCCAACTTGCCCCTTGTCTTCAAAAATTAAAAATATCTTTACAACAACAATAGAAATTATGATGAAT
>CAZZXJ010000057.1:2659-4863 GCA_964657905.1 uncultured Stigonema sp. | reverse complement strand
TTTTTAATTTTTAATTTTTAATTATTAGCTGGGAAGCAAAGTTAAAAAATTGACGACACAGCCCACGAGTCACTAACAGCGTTGTTAGCAAGTTGGCAAAGGCAATCATAAACATAATCACGATCTGGTAGGATGCGGCTTCACGGGCATTAACGCCACTTAGTAACTGTCCTGAGAAAATTCCCGGTAGTGTCACCATACCGATAACCATCATCTGATTGAGGGTAGGAATCAATCCAGCACGAATAGCGTCTTTGCGATATTGAGCAACTGCTTGCTGGGGAGTTGCGCCTAAACTCAAGTGGGTTTCTATTTCTAAATGACTAGCGTTAACCATACTGACAAGGCGTTCTCCGGCGATCGCAGCTGCATTCATGGCATTACCTAAGACTATCCCTGCTAAGGGAATGACATACTGCGGTTCATACCATCTGTCTGGTTTAATTATCAATAAATTAGTATAAATTAGCGTCAGTGTAGTACTGATCAAAATTGATCCCCACACCAATAGCAACATCTGAGATATTTTTTGAGTTATGCGATTTCGTGCGACAATCGCTGCAATTGTCAGCATTACTGCTAAAATCGCCAAAACCGCCCAAGGGTTGTCTAAAGCAAAGATGAAGTCCAAAACATATCCCAATACCACTAGTTGTAGAATGGTTCTCCCAGTAGCGAGGGCTAAATTTAACTCTAATCCTATTCTTTCCAGAGCAGACAAACCAATGGCTACGCCCATCAATCCCACAGCACCTGCCAAATCAACTAAATCCAGTTTGATCAGATCCTGCACAAGTTCTCTACCTCCTATTCTTTCTCTCCCCTGAGAAAAACCAAAACATCCGGAACTTTCATCCCCAGCATTTGTCCTTGGTTGATATATATCACCTTTCACCCTGATTAAGGGTAGCATTTTTTATAATTAGCCTAGGTAAAAACTCTTAACGAGGCATATTTTGGTAGACAGTCTTCCAATAGTTTATTGATTCCATCAATAAGCGAAGATGAGCGCGTTGGCATCTATCTTCAAAATAAGATCAAAACTCATGATTCAAAGTGTAAATTCCATCCTTGCTTTTGATGTCAAGAAGCAATATACTACCATCGAAGCAGAAGTGAGTACAGCCGTCTTGGAAGTTTTGGCTTCTGGTCGTTATATTGGTGGTCCTTTAGTTGAAGGCTTTGAGCAACAATTGGCTGCTTATATTGGTGTAGCAGAATGTGTTGCTTGTAACTCCGGTACTGATGCACTCTTGCTGGCACTCAGAGCTTGTAACATTAGTGCAGGCGATGAAGTCATTACTACACCCTTCACTTTTATCGCCACTGCTGAGGTTATCAGTACTCTAGATGCCAAGCCTGTGTTTGTTGATATCGATGCTACTACGTTTAATTTAGATATAAACCAAGTAGCAGCTGCGATTACACCCAAAACCAAGGCAATTATACCAGTTCACTTGTTTGGGCAGCCTGTGGATATGACCGCACTAATGGAGGTCGCAAAGCAATACAATTTGATAGTTATTGAAGATTGTGCTCAATCCACAGGGGCAACCTGGGGAGGGCAAAAGGTAGGAAGCATTGGGCACATCGGTTGCTTTAGTTTTTACCCTACGAAGAACCTCGGTGGTTGCGGCGATGGAGGGGCGATAACAACCAAAGACCCAGTCATCGCCGCTCAGCTAAGGATGCTACGGGATCATGGTCAAAAAACCCGCTACATCTACGAGGAAATCGGTGTCAACAGCCGATTAGATGCTATCCAAGCGGCTATTCTTCAAATCAAGCTGCGTTATCTAGATATTTGGAATCACCACCGGCGCTTGGTTGCAGATCGTTACCACCAGTTCCTTAGTCAAATTCCCGGTATAGTCGCACCCCAAGAACTAGCTGGAGGTATGGGAGTATGGAATCAATTCACCATTCGTGTATTAGGTGAAAAAAGAGACTCCGTTCGTAGTCAATTGCAAGAGCGGGGTGTGAACACAATGGTTTACTATCCCCACCCTTTACATTTGCAGCCAGTTTATCGAAACCTGGGATATAAAGTCGGGCAATTAAGCGTGTCTGAGCAAGTCTCCTCTGAGGTTTTATCCTTGCCCATGTTCCCAGAATTGTCACAAGAACAGCAAGACCAGGTGATATATAGCCTGAAGGATTGCGTAAGTTAAGGGAAGTAAAGAATTAAAAATTAAAAATTAAAA
>CAZZXJ010000057.1:0-2649 GCA_964657905.1 uncultured Stigonema sp. | reverse complement strand
AATTTTGCATTTTTAATTTTTAATTTATTTCCCTACTTCCGACTCCCTACTTTTTTTGCAGTTACCAATGCTTCCACTAAACCACGCACAGCAGCAATCATTGCCACTTCGCTATTAAGTTGGTTGATGGCAGAACCAACACCAATACCAGCAGCGCCCGCAGCAATAGCAAGGGGTGCTGTCACGCTAGAAATACCCGAAGCACAGAGTACTGGTACTGACACTGCGCGAGAAATTTCGTAAGCTGCTGCCAAGGTGGGTGCGGCTTTTTCAATGAGTCCTAAGACTCCAGAGTGAGTCGGGTGGCTACTTGTACCGCCTTCAGTTTGGATAATTTCTGCACCAGCTTTTACGAGTTCCTCTGCCAGATGTACCTGTTGATCTAGCTGGAGAATGTGAGGAACAGTCACAGAGAGGGTGATGTCAGGCAGGAGAGCGCGGGTTTGGTGAGTCAGAGCTAAAACTTCCTCTGCCTCAAATCTACGTCCTTGGGCATAGAAAGAATCGAAGTTACCTATTTCAATCACATCTGCCCCAGCTGCGACAGATGCCACAAACTTCTCTGGCTCAACGGCTGAAACACATATTGGTAGATTTGTCAAACTTTTCGCTAACTGGACTAAAGCTGGATCGGCGGCGATATCAACAAAAGTAGCGCCGCCTAGGTGGGCTGCTTTGATAATTGCTGCCACGCGATCAGCGTCAAAGTTATTCAAGCCGCTAATAACCTTGAGGGCGCAGGAGTTGGTAAATGCACGTTGGAGTGCGAGATGCATCGTCATAGTTCGTATAAGTGAAGCTTTCAAATTAGGATTATTCTACCGTTTCCCCGTTCCTCGTTCCCAGGCGCAAGCCCGAAGAATACCTTAAACTCATCCCACCCCTAGAAGGAGTGGGATTTCGTGGGCATGGGGCATGGGGCATGGGTGCGTTTCCTATGCCCGGCGCCTGTCGCCCGGAACGGCGAGGGTTCGATTCATCCCACCCCTAGAAGGAGTGGGATTCGCAGCCGTTTTCTTTGAGAGAGGCTCTAACTTGAAAATAGACTTGCACCAGTACATCAATGCTCTTTCAGCTTGTCTTCATCCTCTGCCAAATCCCCCGCCTCCCAATGGCTGGATAATGCGATAACGGTTTCGCAAGTAATACTTCCTCTTCATCCCTTGGGATTTGCGATCGCTAATTTGTTAAGTTTTGCTCTTTCACAATTGTATTATTACTGTTTCAGGAGCAGTTTGAATACGTTATCTGCCGCGTCTTTGCAACCCTTAGTCAAACACCGGAGACCACAAATCTGAAACTTTAACCTCCCATCCAGGAAGCAGATCGGGAACCGTCAGAACATCTCCATCTCTAAGTATTATTGCCTCTTGTCCAGAGTAGTAAACCTCAACAATCCGATTATCTGGGTTGAGCAAAATTCCTACCCTGGTTCCTACAGCTAGAAACTCCCGAATCTTTGCCCTCAGATCCTTTAAATCATTGATCGCTGACTTCACCTCAACCATCAAATCAGGAGCCAATTGAGCAAAAGACTTTGGACATACAATCTCCAAGCTTTAGGCTTACCCCCATATTAGGTTTATCCTACTCTTGTGATGGGGACCTTCTTGAATGAGCGATCGCCCTAACAATTTCCCAGTTCTTCTGGGGGGAGATGGGGGAGTAATATCATCCTCCTCACTTATTTCCTGCCGATGCTGCCCGTAGCCTCGTATGATGAAAATAATATGACAAAAATGTAAAGTCGCGAGATTTTCACGGCATAAAATGGGCAGTATTTGGGAACTAGATTTTTACTCCCGTCCAATACTGGACGAAAATCAGAAAAAAGTTTGGGAAGTCTTGGTGTGCGAAAGTCCTTTAGATACGCGCACGAAAATTGATTCTTTGTTTCGCTATGCTCAGTATTGCCCTAGTACGCAGGTAAACTCGGTGTGGTTGCGTATGGCACTGGAAGAAGCAATCAGCAAAGCCACTGAACCACCGAAAAGAATCCGCTTTTTCCGCCGCCAGATGAGCAACATGATTATCAAAGCTTGCAAAGACTTGGGGATTTCAGCCCAGCCTAGCCGCCGCACTTTGGTACTTAACCAATGGCTACAACAGCGGATGGAGGAAGTGTATCCAAAAGCACCTGGTTATGAAGAAGTGACTAATCCCTCAGTGCGCTTAGACAAACCCTTACCGCAACGGTTACCAGATGCATTGGAAGGACAGCAGTGGGCATTTGTTACCTTACCAGGTGCGGATTTTGCCCAAATGCACGAGTGGGAAATTGGCTTTGGCGAAGCTTTTCCTCTAGAGATGGCGCAAGTTTCCCCCCAAGCCCGCATTCCTGGGGTTTTGATCTTTTCACCTAGAGCATTGCCTTTAGCAGGCTGGATGTCTGGTTTAGAGTTGGCTTGGTTGAAATTTGATAACACTCTTGGCGCGAGATTGCTTCTAGAAACCGGTGGTACTGAAAGTTGGATTTTGGCGAAGATCAACAATCCCCAAACTTTGGCAGAAGCCAAAGGGTTTGAAGAAGCAAAGCAAAAAAGTAATGGGGTGCATTTTATCACGGTGCAGTCCGATCCGCAAGCGGAATCTTTTGCAGGGTTTTGGCTGTTGCAGGAGGTCAATCTACCGTAAATTTGGGCATGGGGA
>CAZZXJ010000056.1:0-17655 GCA_964657905.1 uncultured Stigonema sp. | reverse complement strand
TACCCCCTACCCCCTACACCCTTTTCATGACCCTCACGCAATATCTCACAAATCAAATTGGATTGCTAGATCAAAACTGCGTTTGTTGATTGACAAAAACTTCAACTGGTTTTCCCGCTGAGATCACAAAAACATTATTTCGATCCGATCTAGGAGGGATTACCTGTTGACTACGTCGGTTAAGTCCAGGAAGGATAGCTTTTGAACCGCCTTGGGCAATTGCACCTAGGATATTTCGGGGATATGTGGTTTGGGTAGGACAATAATTAACAATACCAGTAGAAGTAGCAGTACTAGTAGCACTAGTATAATTGCACCCAGGCGCTATTACTGTATTAGGTCGGTTCACTTCCTCTCCTATTTGACCAACACCCCCCACGGCGAGTTCTTGGACATCACTTGCGAAGTGTGACGGTTCTTTAGTTTGACGTTGCTCTCCTAATACAGGACCACCACTACTACCACGCATCACTAAAGCACCTAGTGGCACGCTGCTTTCTATGAGTTTGCCATTCTCTCGCCTGCTAACTTTGAATACATTAAGTTGCATCAAGCCTTTCTCAGAGGTGGAACCAACATTAAATAGTACCTGTGTGTCTTTAGGTAAAATAATACTACCATCCGCAGCTTTTAATGGTTCCGTTAACTGCGCGACAAATACCTCATTATTGCCACTATTCTCGCTACTATTAGTGCCGCTATTATTCTTACCATTATTGTTGACATTACTTCTATTATTATAAGGGTTTGTAGTTTCCCCATATACAGTTGTCACTAACTTGGCTTTGGCGCTACTCCCTACTACTGTTGATTTTGAATTCCCCTGTTGTGTTACCTGGATGCGCACAGGAGCAGGATTTGTGGAAGGCTGAGGGGTTGTTACGGGTCGCTGAGCAACTGTTATATTACTTGGGCTTTGTTTATCACTAGGAGGTGCCTGACCGTAGCTACCCAACTTCGCTAACCTTGCCCACTCCTGGAGGGGATCGGGTGTGGGTGGTGGAGTCATTTCCATCGATGGTTCAATGCTGGGCGGCACGACGGGTAACTGTTGTTGAGGCGTGGGTGGCTTTGTGACTGTAGGCTGGGACACTTTGACGATACGTGTCACGACCCGAGGCGGTACGTAAGCAGAAGGTGTAGATGTAGGTACTCTTTGCACCAGCACTGTTGGTCTAGAGACTGGTCTTTCCACCCGTGGAGTTTGACGTATTGTCGGTTTTTCACTTATCAGCTGTTGTTGTGCTGCTTTCACATCGTTTGCTTGTTCAGCAAGGGCAAGTTTTGTTTTCAGCGCCTCTATTTCTGATCCTTGCTGTTGAAGGCGCGGTTCAGTAGTAGGCTGCGATCGCACTTTTGGTGTTACAACTCTCGGCTTGTTATGATTGCCGCTCATGATTTGTGACAAAAATGCACCTGTAAATACAACCACAGCTAATGTTCCAGCCCCAACCAAGCCTACTTTGGCAAAGGGGTTAGACGAGAAGGATTGCTCAGTCTGAACTTGTCGTGGTTCAGAACTCGGCGGCTGTTGCAAGCTGTCTGAATCTTCATGAGACAATTGGGGTTCTTCTTCCAAACCAACTAATCTTGCCATCCGTGATTCCAAATCTGAAGAGTCTATTCTTGATTGGGAATTGTCTAGGTTTGGAGCAGGTTCTGAAGGAATTTCGTATCGAGTCATAAGTATAGGGGTATCGGTATTTAATTTCAAGAACAGTTTTTATCTTCTATATCACAAACATTATAAACTTCTAACCCTGCTTCGCCCAAGCGGTAAACTGCTAAGTCCAAAGGAAGCGGCGCATTGGGTACCGAGGTTGGTTGCCTATTTACTACCCGGACTAAAATTTGTTTATTAAAAGGAACTGACTTTCCCAGTTGATCAGAACTTCCAAAATTTAAACTATTGGCAAACATCTCCAGTTTCCACTTGCCATCAGCTATTTTTGTTGGTTGAGAAACTCTTTGTAACACCAATACATTTTCAGTTCCTCTACTTATATTTTCAAATTGATTTCCTGGATTTAAATTAGCAATTACTGACTCAAACTTTTTTCTAAAATCATCAGCTACTAGTTCAGAACTAATTTGCCAAACTGTTCTGGGTGGCTGTTTCTCCGACCACGTAAATACTAAGGTCATGGTTTCCCCCACGAAACGCCGAATCGTCTCTGAATTTCGATCTAAACTCTTTTGACGTTCTACTGTTAAAGTACTACCATCTACAAGTTCCACTAACCTTGGAGTTGTAGATTGACGATTCAACTGCTGCAACAGAGATCCATCAAACATGAGTAACAATAATGTTAACAAATGTAAACCAAATGTTGCTACTGTCAATAGTGGCAGTATATTTGTTCTATGATTTTCTTGGTTAATTAATCGCATGAATGATTAACATCTGAAATTATCAGTTTGCCAACAAGAGGTAAATTTACAAAGCATGGATGATCCCCAGCGCGACACTATTTCTAGGGAGTGGGCACGGGGGATGTAAAGCTGCCGGAATTTCTTCTATCTTGGCAGATGGGAAATTGTTGTTCATTCGGCTTTTCATATTGATCAAGTAAACATAAATCACGAACTTCATAAATTTCCATTTTTTCAGCCCGAACACCATAAATTGCTTTTTGCAAAGCGGTAGTTGTATCGGATAGTGGATACACGAAAGTATCTACTGCGCTGACAAGCAAATCTTTGTTAAAAGGAATTATTACTTTTTTATCTTCAGAACGTTTTTTTTGAATCAGGTTGGCAACCATACCCACTTCCCACTTACCAGGTGCAATGTTTACAGGAGGATAAATTCGTTTAATAATTAATTGCGCCGATATAGCTTGATCGGGGTTGTTAGAGAAGACTTCTGGCGGGGTCAATTCTGCAATTTCGGCTAAGAAACCCCTGCGAAAATCTTCTGATAAGCCGAAACTAGCAATCCAACTGCTTGTAGTAACTTTTTTGCTGCCCTGTGGGGTTGTAATAGTAATTCCTGGATCTAATATCGGGTTTGTGACTTGTTCGATGGTTTGTGGTGGAAGCGTTCCAGACCAGTTAAACACTGACGTCATGGTTTTACTGACGAATTGACGAATCCCTTCGGGTTCTCGTTCCAAATCGTTGGTCACCGTTACTGGTTTACCGTCAACAAGCTGCACGAAGGTAGGAGATTTTTGAATATTTAATGTGCGAATATTCAACCCTTGGAATATTAATAAAAGTAAAGTGAATAGATGCAGACCTAAGGTAGCGATCGCAAAAATCGCCAAAAAACTCACTGTTCTTTTTCTTTTTTCCAGTAACCGTACCATTTACCGATTCCTCCCTCCCTATTTCCCCTGAAACTCCTCTTCCGGGTTTCCCCTTAAGACACAGTTCCACATTTAATTTACATGCACTCAGTATTTACCATTTTTAATTTTTAATTTTTAATTTTTTACACCCGATCCCTCACCCATGATGTCGTATTGCTGATAGTACTGAATACTGCAAATCCCCCAGCCGCAGCTACAACCAAAGATAAAATCGGTGCCAAAATCCCCAGAAAAATTATAAACCACATCAAGTCAGGGTAATCATTAGCATTTTGTACTGGTATATTGACAATCACTGTAGCAGTTAACACGGCAATAATACTAAATGAAATTTTGGCAATTCCAATAGATAAAAACCCTGTGATCCATGCAAAAATTGGTTTACCAGCGCCAGGTAGTAAAGACCCACCCACAGCCAGGGGTCCTAAAGCTGCTATGAGCAACATTGTGGCTTCTATCAAATTTTGGAAAGCAAATTGCAAGGAAATTAAAAAGTTTTTGATACTAGTTTGTACTGTTGTACCTAACAAAGAATCAAATGCAAATTCTGAAACACTACCATTATTCTGTGTAATCTGATTTACCTTTGTTTCTAGACTATCTATCCAAGCTTTATTGCCGTATAAACTTCTGTATCCTTGCCAGAGGAGATCAATTTTTACCTTGGCTTGGCGAAAGCACTCATCTTGTTGTTCGCCTGTAAGTGCCTGACAAGGACGCAAAAAAGAACCAGCAACTTCTTCAGCCACGCTCATATTCAGTGCTTGCTGGTAATTTTGATCGACATCGCCTGCTTTCACCACTTGCTGATTCACATTAGTGATATAATTACGCACACTCAGTGTTAAATTAGATAGTATAGTTCCATTTCCAGGGTTTGCTAAGAGTGCCACCACAACAAATGGCCAAATCAACTCTGTTAGGGGACGAGAAGATTCGCTCTCTATCATATCTCTTAGCCATTGCATCATGAAAAACAGCAAGGTTCCTACCGCAAAAAAAACACCCAAATTTGTCAGTGCTCCATACAAATTATTGTTAGTGTTATTTTGTAATAAATCTAACCATTGACGATCCCAGCTACTGGCAATGCTTTGTGCTGTTGTCTGACCATTGTTGAGAATATCATCAACACCAACTTCTGCCAAAATGTTTAAACTATCAAGCCACATCGTTGCTCTCCAAATTTAAGGGGAGACAGGAGAATTCGTTTTAACTCCTGACTCCTGATTGCCTCCTTGTGAATCTGAATCTTGAGTTCTCCCTCCCAACAAATCTACTTGAGCAGTCGCTCTCAAAAGTCGCGCCGCCTCTGCTGATGTATCTACTCTTCTAGCACGATTCGCTTCTTCCATCTGCTGGGAAATATTTGCTAAGTTCAAGTTTGAGTATTGCAAAGACTGATTCACACGTGCTGTCTGAGCAAACGTTTCGACTGCCATCCTTGCCTGCTGACTCTGAATTATGAGGCTTTGGAAGGTCACACACACATCTTTAGTTATACCTGGTGGCAATGGAGTGCTTGATGTTGCAGTACCGGCGGGCATCACACCTGCTTTAGCCATATCTATAAATTGCTCTAATACACTATTTTCTTCGCAAATATTTTCGGTTTCCCTCGCTGACTCCTCATATTTATCAACATCTTTAATGGCTGTACCAGTATCTGCTAACTTCCCTTGTAACTGTCTTTGCCCACTTATTCCCAGGACACCCTGCACTGCACCACGAGTCATTTCCCGGTTAAGTGCATTGCTGGCTACCATTGCTTCCAGCGCTAGATTATGCTCAAAATTATTATCTGATGTAGGCTTTTGAACGACATCACCTCGAACGCTTTGTGCTGCAACAATAGGATCAGGTATATTGAGTAATGCGTTTTGGGAAGAAAGTTCTATAGCACGTTGAGTCTCTTCTTGTTCAGGTTTTGAGGTTTCGGCAATATTTTCTTTGAGATAGTTTTGTAAATCTCCCGCGTATTCCAGAAAATCACTCGTCAAATTACTCCCTAATTGTGTATTGCTACCTAATTGCGCCATAGCTGGTAGCACTCCCAGGAATACCAGAAAAAGAGTTAAAAAAGTAGTTTTACGCATAAAGAAAGCACCTAAAAAGGTAATATTTCTCTTGTATTTAGGAAATTAAAAATTAAAAATTGAAATTATTCATTTTTAATTTTTAATTTTGCATTTTTAATTATTCCCCACACCCCTCTTATCCACGCAGTGCCGCCACTAGCTGACGTGCAAATACAGAAAGTCCCTCATACTTATCGTTGTATTGCTGCATAGCGTGTTGACGTCCAGCTTGTTCATCGGGGTTGTTGGCAACGACTGCTAATTGTTCGTAACCAGGATAATAGCGGCAGAAAGTATAAATCCCATTGTCATCCAGCAGCCATTGGCTATAAATTCCTTCCTTACGGGGGAAAAAGCTTTCTGTGGCATTGCGAGAAATAATTTCCTTGGGATATTTTAAGATGTCTACAAAACTATCCACTGCCACTGGCTGAATGCGACCAATTAATCGCGTTGTCAGGTTTTGCAAAATTTTAGATGCAGCTTTTGATTTGGCAATGGTATCGGGGTCTTGTGCTGATAATATGACTCTGATCCCAGCTTTGGCTCCGTTGGCACAGATTCTCCCAACTAAGTTAGAGATTTGCTCAAATTCAAAGAGAATTGGTGCTTCATCGATGAAGAATATTGAAGCTGGGCTGCTTAATGATCGTCGTAGCGCGGCTGAATAGGCACTCAAAGATAGCACTGCTGCATCTTCACTATCAGATAAGTTTCTGAGAGCAAAAACCAAAAGTTGAGCATCGGTGGGAAAGCTCGATGGTGCAGAAATGGCTTGTCCCACGCGACTAGAAAGCCAAAACCGCAAGCGCAGATGAATTTGACTGAGTGCATCCTCAACTCTGCCACCTACACTATCCAGCTGCAAATGTTCTGTAGAGCAGAAGATCAGAAAATCTTTTAAAGTGGGGGTTTTCTGCCAAGCTATAGTGCCAAATCCCCCAGCGATCGCATGTCGATATCGCTCTTTTATCCCCTCATCACCAAAGAAGGCTTCCAAAGCCAAGTTGATAATTGCTCGTACAGTTTGCGTCAGCAACTGACTTTCACCGGCTGAGCCTAAAATCATTGTCATCAAGGCTGATTCTAGGAAAGCGATATAATCGAGCAGGCGATCGCGCTGTTCTTCTTCCGAGAGTGAACGCAAGTCTGGCTGCTCAAACAAGTTATTTGATTGTTTGGAAATATCAAAATACGCCCCGTTCCCCTCCATAAATGCTGTATAGTCGGTGAACGTAGATGTGCCATCGGGTTTGGGGAAGTCCAACGCCACTACAGGAATGCCATACGCCAAAGCCTGGGTCAAAATTCCCGACACCAACACCGATTTACCAGCACGAGTTGTTGCAAAAAGTGCTAAATTTTTGTGTCGGTTAAATAAATCCAGATGGATAGGTGTTCCCCCTTCTTCAGCAATCAACTCAAAGCCTTGGCTGTCACCAGCTCTTGTGATCGATAAAGGCATTAATCCGGGCACTTCATTGGTTAAATAAAGCTGGCGACGGTTGAAAGGTTTTGTTAATAAACCTTCCCAGACTATGGGTAGTGTTTGCAGCCAAATTTTCCAGGCGTACTCTGTTTCCCTAACTACTTGTGCTGGACGCTGAAAACAACTTTCAATATATTTTGTCGCCTCATCTAACTTCTCAACACTTTGACGATGTACCAAAATTGTTATAGCCGTATAAATAGGCACTGCTCCTTCAAACAATTGCTCTTGCGCCGCCACCGATTTCTTCAGCTTTAATTGAGCGTTGACATCGATAGTTTTACTTTTTTCTTGCGCCATAATTGCTGTCGTATTTGACTGCTTCAGCACTCGTTGCAAGGTATTTTTCACCAAAGCGGGATTAGCGGCAGTCAACTCACAAAAAATCTCTGTATCAATAACCGTTTCTCTAGCCAGCAGTTCCCATAAATACCGCAGTTGGGCAGATTTATTAATCCAGCCTGCGGGTTTTTCCAGAAATGTCATCGCGCCGATGTAGCGATTGTTAACATGAACCCAACGGCGATCGGCACAAGGTATACCAGACTCCATCAGCAATGTTGTACTGTGGAGATTTTCCATCAGCAATTTGGTACTAGCTAAGTCTGAATAAACTTCTTCGTGCAGTCCATTTTCATCTAGGGTGATTAATTGGGGAATGTTTATTGGCGGTGTATCATTAAATCGTTTCCAAATGTCCCGCCAAAGTTCAATAGCAGTCAAGGCTCTGATGTCCAATCCCATTTGGTTGGATAAAATCTGTTCCCAGCGCCGAAAACCTTCTGTATAAGCATTTGAGATCATGGTTTCAAGTCGCTGGTTTTCCGTTTCGGAGGAATCACCTTTAAATTTTAGCCACCATAATTCACCTCTTGCCAAAAGTTTCTCTATCCAATCTCCAGTATCTGTGGAGTTTTGTTCAATGGTGTATGTCACATAGACACGGAGAAATTTCGGTTTGCGTATACCAGAACGAGTGAGTTCTTTAACTCTAGCTCGTTCTGACATCAGCAAATATTTGATATCTGGTGATTTAACACGTTTTATCAGGGATGTAAGTTCTCTTTGTCGCTTTTCTTCTGAACTAAAAGAACCCAAATGAAAAGTTATTCTTTCTCCTTCAGGGATGTCTTTTAATCCAGATTCGATGTTATTGCAAATTGTATTTATTTGCTCAGTTCTTAAAGTCGTGTGGATTCCTCGGCAGTCAAAACCAAAAACAAAACAAAAGTTGTTTTTTTGGTTGCTTTTTGTCAAAATGTAAGCGCCAATATCTCTGCCATTGAGTGAGAAGCTTAACATCGTCGAAAGATGTAAAGCATCTTCAAACGGTGTAAATCTAGTTTCACTTCCTGATCCGCCGACGCTTTGTTTTCCGATTTTTTGCTTCATGGTTAACTTCCATAAGGCTTAAATAACGAGCAATACCTCTTGTCCAAGTGGGAACACCTACAAATTTGCTTAAAAAGCGCCAACTCCTACCACCAGTTAATATCCACCAAGTCGCCATTCCCCAGCCAGTAATCAGTACCGTCCACAACCATTTTTGGAAGTCGTCTGCGAAGAAGCCACCAAAAATACCATTAATGATAAAGTAGGAAGCTAGGGCAATAACAGTCCAGGGAAAGACTTGATCGGCAGGAATTGGTCCTAGTGAAGGTTGGCTTCCTAGGATTTGATTGACTGGTCGAAATTCTTTATCTCGCTCTTCGGACATAGCAAATCTCTTAGATATTCCTCCTCTTGGCCCTTGATAAATTAATTATTGGTTCCCATTACCAATGATAAAGGCTGTCAGTACGTCAGCAATGGTAACGGCAATGACTACTAATAGGGGAGTTCTCGCAATGCTTTGCCAATCTTCATCTTTGCGAACTGCATTGATAACGCCAATTAGAGAAACAGCAATATAAAGTAAGTAAATTGCCCGCAACACGTTGAACACTAAACTCACAGCAGGTCCTGCGCCTGCTGCACCACTAGCATTTTGAGATAAATTCGTCTTGAAAAAATCTTCAGCTCTTTTAAAAAACTGTGCTTGCGCTGGATCTGCAAAGTAATCTAGCCAAAATAAACTCAGGATGACAGATACTGCTAGGATTTGTAATAGTATCAACCATTGTTTAGGTAAATGTACTTGCTGCCCAATTTGCTGTATGACTACTGCAATTAAACTGCCAATTAACAAACAAAACAGCAAAACAGGACTTTTGAGGCTGATCACGCTTAAAAATACTGCACAAGCAATCAAAAAGGGTACAGATTCAAGCAAGCTAACGCGCCAGTATTCCAGTGTCGAGCTAAATTTGTGAGACGTTTGCGTCCGCCCCCAAGTTAAAGCCTTGAAAAAGTTTCTCTGATGAGAACTTTGCCCAAACATTTCCTCATTTCCCTGTGGTTAATTACAGTCATTGTAAACTTTAATTTTATAATTTAACTTCACTTGATAACTAAATAGCGAAATTTGAAGTAAAATACGTAACCATTAAGCTAAGTTCATCAAAGATTAAAGTTATTGTAAACTTGAATGCCACACAACATGACTTGATAACTACATACTGAATTTTGAAGGAAAATGCCTAAATGTTAAACTAAGTTAATAAATAATACAGGAATTACGCAACTGACATTGTAATTGCGTGCTTATAGACATCTGGAGTGCCATCAGGTTGCTTGGGACACACCTGTTTGGTAACAGGAGCTTCTAAGTACATGCCCAACGCCTCATCTTTGTGTAACTATAACTAATAATTTTAGGCATCTGCCAAGGCTTGTAAAGTTCAACTGCTTCAGGAACCTTTTACTGACTATCCAGAGTTGGGGTAGTGTTCCTCATGGCCGAAGAGCAACCGTGGTCAGCCGGAGAGAGGGTGTTAGTTACAGCAAATTTCATGTAGGGGCGGGGGGTTCCCCCGCCCTTACAATGTGGTCAATTCAATTGAAAATTGCTGTAAGTAGGTCCCTCCTGCCGTTCGCCCCTACAAAATATTTGTTGTATCTCATTAACATGCAAATTGCTATAACTGCTCAACTTGAACTTTATGAGTAGTCCCACTAGCTTTAAAAAAAAGTGACGAAACTCACCGCTTCTGTTTGTTCTGTTCCAAAAATACAACTAGCTGCTTTCCTGCTGTATCAATATGTTGTTTAAGTAGTTTAACAGCAGCTTTAATATCCCGTTGACGACAAGCATCCAGGAGTTGATAGTGTTCTTTTTGCGATCGCTCTAAGTAATCGATCTGCGCTATCTGAAACCGGATATAGCGATCAATATTGATATGTAAAGTTTTAATCATCGACATTAACCGAGGACGTTCGGCGATCGCATAAAGCGCAGCGTGGAATTCCCAGTTTAGTTGTGCTAAACGGGCTGCATCCGTTACCCGTTGAGTTGCTTCCAGAATCTCAGCTGCTTTTTCTAAATCCGATTCAGTTAGCTTAGGAATAGCCAGTTGAATGGCTGTGGTTTCCAAGGCGCTACGAATCTCGCAAATTTCTTGCGCCTCTGTTATCGTCAGAACCGACACCGTTGCGCCTCGATTAAGATGCAATGTTACTAATCCTTCTGCCTCTAGCTGCCGTAAAGCTTCTCGCACAGGGATGCGGCTGACTCCAAACCGACTAGCGATTTCATCCTGTCTAAGAGATTGTCCTTCCTGAAAAATACCCCACAAAATCCCTTCCCGCAAAGCGTCTGCTATCAAATCTGGGGTACTGCGTTGTTGCAGCACATTGACTGCTAAGTCATTTAAATTCATAATTTATATTGTATACGATTTATTGTATACAATATCCAAAGTACTCTTGTCTAACAATCCCCTTATTTGACACTACGGGAGACCATCATGAGCATTCGACCTCAACCAGACCGGATCATTATCTTCGACACAACGCTACGGGATGGCGAACAGTCACCAGGTGCAACACTGAATGTAGAAGAGAAACTGGCGATCGCTCATCAACTAGCTCTCTTAGGGGTCGATGTGATTGAAGCAGGATTTGCGGTAGCCAGTCCTGGAGATTTTGAAGCCGTCAGAACTATTGCTCAACAAGTCGGGGTATTGGGTGGACCGATCATTTGCAGTTTGGCGAGAGCCGTTCGACAGGACATTCAAGCAGCAGCCGAAGCGTTACAACCTGCTGCTCACCCCAGAATCCACACGATGATCTCTACCTCTGATATTCACCTTAAGTACCAGTTGAAAAAGTCAAGGGAAGAAGTACTGGCGATCACCGAGGAGATGGTTGCCTATGCTAAATCTTTTGTGGACGACGTGGAGTTTTCGGCCATGGACGCCAGCCGGACTGAAAGAGAGTTTCTCTATCAAGTGTTGGAACGAGCGATCGCTGCTGGTGCAACCACTATCAACATTCCCGATACCGTTGGCTACTGTACACCCAAAGAAATGGGAACTCTCATTCAGGGTATTCGAGAACATGTTCCCAATCTCGATCAAGTGATTCTTTCTGTTCACACCCAAAATGATTTGGGTTTGGCGACAGCTAATGCCTTGGCAGCGATCGAAAACGGTGTGCGTCAAGTAGAGTGTACGATTAATGGCATTGGTGAACGAGCAGGCAATGCTGCATTGGAAGAGATTGTGATGGCGTTGCAGGTTCGCAAACCCTATTTCAATCCCTACTTTGGTCGTCCGGTTGATTCAGATGCACCCCTTAACAACATCAAAACCCAGGAAATTTACAAAACTTCTTGCTTAGTTTCCCAATTAACAGGAATGCTGATTCAGCCTAATAAGGCCATAGTCGGAGCAAACGCTTTTGCCCATGAATCTGGAATTCACCAAGATGGCATCCTCAAGCACCGCCAAACCTATGAGATTATGGAAGCCGCCTCCATCGGGTTACCCGAAAATCGCATTGTTTTGGGCAAGCACTCTGGAAGGAATGCTTTCCGAACTAGGCTCCAGGAATTGGGGTTTGACCTAAACGAGGCAGACTTGAACAAAGCTTTCATGCGGTTCAAGGAAGTCGCCGATAAGAAAAAGGAAATGTCGGATTGGGATTTAGAGGCGATTGTCCGAGATCAAACACAAATTCAACTAGACATCGGCTTTCAACTTGAACACGTCCAAGTGACCTGTGGCGACTGTACTTGTCCGACTGCAACCATCACAGTTGTGACTCCTGATGGTAAAATTTTAACAGATGCGACTGTCGGGGCAGGTCCTGTGGATGCAGTGTATCAAGGAATCAACCGACTGGTACAAATTCCCAATCAACTCATGGAGTTTTCCGTGCAATCTGTGACTGAAGGAATTGATGCCCTGGGAACTGTCACAGTTCGCTTACGCCATCAAGAACGGATTTTCTCTGGACACGCTTCCGACACTGACATTGTGGTAGCAGCAGCTTACGCTTATATAAATGCACTCAATCGTCTATACCGTTACTTACAAACGCAAACTGATAGGGTGCAGTCTGATGCGCTAGACAGCACCCTATCAGTTTCTAGCTGATATCATGTCCGCTTACTCCTAATATGCACATTTTATAACCCTGATACAGCAAGGCTTTCAGAAATTGAAGAAAAATGTGCATCTTTCATATGTTACTAGTGGCGATCGCCGCTAGTCAGAGGCTCATATCTTGCACCATCGCCTTGTTGGGAAAATAAAATCCCAAAAACCTTATGATTTCGTAGGGTGGGCACTGCCCACCAGCCCTTATTGAGAACGTGCAAGATGTCAGCTTAATTACTTATAAATAAAAAATACGAGATTGCTTCGCTACATTTCATTTCGCTCGCGGCGGACATAAATAATTTTGCGTAAGCACTTAGAGCGTCTTAGCGGCGATACTCAGCTTATGGATCGGGGATCGGGAATTTGAAATATTTAGGGTAAGCGTAGGTAAAAGTTGCTTACCCCACAGCCAGCAAAGCGAGTGGGGTTGTTTTGCTTGAATCAATATCTCTGGGGGTTTTCAAACTCTTCGTCACGTCGTCTATCTCTGTCAGGGTTTTCAAACCCTTGTTCAACACCTTCTAGACGCTCATTAAGTCCCTGATTGATTCTGTTATCAAGCATTAAATCAGCTTCAGTTTCAATCATAGGCTCAATTGACCGACCACCGGGAATATGCGAGGCAATGCCATCAATTATCCTATTAGCAATATTATTTGCTCCTGTATCAACGCCAGCATCAAGAGCAAACTCACCAACTCCTTCCGGGTTATTATGTTCTGGGTTATTATATTCTGACATCACAAATCCCTCTTTTTGCAAAACATTAGTTAATTAACAAATAATAATTTACTGGAGTATATACTGCTTTTGTTTCTATCCTTAGTTTGATTATTTAAGTAATATTTTTATGTCGAAGTTGGGAGTTGTGCGCCACCGCCCGTCACCATATTTCCTCCTCCGGGAAGTTGGCGGAGCACTTTCTTTCATTTGAGTAGACCACAATATGACCGTAGGGGCGGGGTTCCCCCGCCCTTACCATGTGGTCAATTCTACTTTCTTCGTGTACTTCGCGTCTTTGCGGTTCCTTAAAATAGGTAATCTTAGACCGGGAAGGGAGTAATACTGATGATTGTTGTTAATCATTGCCAGCACGAGCAACTGTTCGGGCTAGCACAGCACTCATTGCACTCATAACGACGACAATACCTAAAGCAACGCGGAGGTTAAGAAAATCAGCGACGAAACCGATAAGGGGTGGACCGCACAGCAATCCGCAGTAGCCTGTGGTTGTCACAGCCGCCAGTGCTAAACCCGGAGTGGTTCCTGGAGTACGTCCAGCAGCGCTGAATACTATAGGCACAAGGCAGGACAAGCCAACACCAACGCTGGCGAAGCCGATGAGGGTTGCAAAAGGCTGAGCAATAACTAAAGATAACCCCATCCCTGTAGCAGCGATAGTGCCACCGAAGCGTACCATCCAGACTGGTCCCAAATGTTGGGTGAGCCGATCTCCAGTTAGGCGACATACAGCCATCGCTAGCGAGAACACTGCGTATCCAGATGCTGCCAGTCCTGGTCCTGTTCCAAGGGTCTGGCGGAGGTAGACTGCACTCCAGTCAGCCATTGCGCCTTCGCTAAGCAAGATGCAAAAAGCTAATATGCCCAGGTTAAGGAGCGATCGTGTCGGCAGAGCAAACGTTGGTCCAGTAGTGACACTTTCCACATCAGTGGGCAACAACCGACGTGAAGCTAGAACCACCAACATTTCCAGTAGGAGTGCTGTGCCGAGCAAGTGTGCCTTGGGATGAACGCCCAAAGATGCTACCAAGCCGCCACAGGCTGCACCAACCATGCCGCCAACGCTGTATAGACCATGAAACGATGACATGATCGGTAGGCGGTAACGCTGCTCAACAGCAATGGCTTGAGCATTCATCGCCACGTCCAAGGCTCCAAAAAGAGCGCCTACTACCATTAAGGCACTTGTCAGTAGTGGTAAATTAGGGGCTAAGGTGGGTAAGGGTAGTGCCATACAGTACGCCAGCGCCGCTAATTTCGTCACTGGACGGCTACCTACGCGAGCGATTAACCATCCTGTTGTCGGCATCGCTAGTAGTGATCCGACTGCCGTACCCAGCAGCGCCACTCCTAGCGCACTATTACTCAATCCCAGTTTCTGTTGGATTGCTGGGATGCGTGCCACCCAATTGGCAATTCCTGCACCGCTAACAAAGAATACTACTGCCACAGCCAATCGGGCAGATCTGGGTACTAGTGTTTGTCCCGGTCTCTGTGACAACTCTCTACTCATAGACCACCCGTGGTATAATTAATGGTTAAGGCTGCACGTTTAATCGCACAGTTGAAAGCACTTGGCGTTGAACCTGATGCGCGATTAATTTCGCTGGGAAAGAGTAGGGACAATGTGTAACGACAAGCCGGCTTGCTGGACATCACCTGCAATTAACTGCCGGAAGCGCTGATCCTTTGCAATTGCATCAAAATCGATGTCAGTGTCTGCCTCTTCCTTGTACCTAGGATCGAGACTTGTTGCCGCTTGCAAATTTTCTATAGCTAACTCCATTTGCCTTTGCAAGGCATAACAGGCTGCTTTATTGTAATAGGCATTGGCGTAGTCGGGATTAATTTCTAGAGCTTTGTCGAAGCTTGTAATCGCTTCTTCATCTCGCCCTAACCTAACAAGGGCAGAACCTCTTTTGTTCCAGGCTTTGTAGGAGTCAGGCTGAAATTGAATCACTTTGTCAAAAGAGGCGATCGCCTCTTCATATTGCTCCAACTCTTCCAAGGCAAGACCCCGGTTCAACCAAGCAACCGCGTCATCTGGCTTGACTTGTGTTGCTTTATCAAAAGAGGCAAAGGCTTCTTTTGTCTTGCGCAAATAACCCAGCGCCACCCCTCGATCGCACCAAGCTTGGTGATGATTAGGCTGGAGTTGAAGGGCTTTATCATAAGAGGCGATTGCCTCTTTGTAACGTTTTAGGCGGACTAAAGTCATGCCTTGTTTCAACCAAGCAACAGGTTCCTCTGGCTGCATTTGAACTGCTTTGTTGTAAGCAGCGATCGCATTTTTATAGTGTTTTTGCGAGAAAAGAACATCTCCTTGTTTGAGATGATCATCAATGATTAATTGTACCTGAGAAGCAGATGATTCTAATACTTTGGTTTGTTCCGGCTGTTTCTGTATTTGTTTCTGAACCTTAGGGGTGACAGATTGTGGAACGGATAAAGGTTTCATTTCAGACAGTTGCTGAAGGACTAACTGCTTTTGTTGTTGAGCATCCATCCGTAATTCAGAAAGTTGAGATACAAACTCCGACTCTAATTTTTCTAGATTCTTAAGAATTAAAACTTTTTGTTGTTGAGCATCTACCTGTGATTTAGAAAATTGAGATACAATTTTAGAACCTGAGGTTTTTAGATTTTCAATAATTAGCTCTTTTTGTTGTTGAGCATCCATCTGCAATTCAGAGAGTTGAGATGCAAATTCTGACTGCAATTTTTCAAGCTGATCTAGAATTTTGTCCTTGTTTTCGTGAGCGTCTGACTGGAATCCAGATATTTGAGATTTAAATTGAAACTCTAATTTTCTAAAATTATCTATAGTTAGCTCCTTTTGTCTTTGAGCATCTACCTGTAATTCAGATATCTGAGATGCAAATCCCGACTTTAATTTCTCTAAACCCTCAAGGATTTTATTTTTTTGTTCTTCTGCCTCAGGCTGGAATCTCTCTAAACCCTCAATAATTTCATCCTTTTGTTGTTCTGCCTCAGATTGCAATTTTTCTAAACTCTCAAAAATTTTATTTTTTTGTTCTTCTGCCTTAGACTGTAATCTAGATAGTTGAGAAGTAAAATCAATCTTTGATGTTCCTAAATTCTCCAGGACTATATCCTTTTGCTTTTGAACACCTAACTGCAATTCAGAAATTTGATACACAGCATTAGATTCTAACTTTACAATATTATCAAGAGTTATTTCAGTTTTTTGTCTTGTTTTTAACTCTAAATCAGATATTTGAGATGAAAATTCATCTTTTAAAGTTTCTACATCTTCTTTAGAATTCTGTATTATTGTTTCTAACTCTTGTAAGAATTGTTCTTTATTTTGAGATAAATCAGTTCTAATTAAAAACAGACTTTCTTTTTCTGTTTTTATCTTTATTTTCAGTGCTTCTGCTTCCTTTTCTAATTCAGTGTTTATCTTTTTCGATTCTTTGATAGCTTTTTCAGCTTCTTGCTTAACACTGCTTAACTGGTTTTGTAATTCCCCCAGATCCTGTAGCTGTGACCTTGCTTTATCAACAATCTCACGGATAACAACCCGTCGTAATAGCCAAAATGAGGCAATCACTGCGACAGGAAATAAAGTCAGTATGACTAGCCAAACGTTAAGCATGATGCCTGTACGACCAAAGGCACGATCAACTTCAGATTGGACTTGCTCTCGAATTAAGCGTATTTCTCGCAGTTGCGCTAGTTCTTCCCGGTCTTGATTAGAAAGTGCCAGATTAGGAGTTAGCCTTGGAGAGGCAAATGACACAGGTTGGACATTGGCCAGACCAACAGACACCGGGAAGGGTGAAAAGACAATAGCGCTTCTCAACACTAGGGCTAAGACTACTTGTTTGTTACTCTTCATAAAAACCATCTCTATTCCATTGGTCAATTTTGGCAGTGGCGCACATATCTCCAATCTAGCAGCCCCGATGAAATGGTTGAGTTACTTTTGTTGATCGCAGGGTCAACTAGCATCTATAAAGCTACCTGAAGTAAGCCCATGGAGGGTGCATTAGCGCTCTTCTATGACTCTGGAGAGAGAATAATTAAGGCGACTGGAAGTCGCGGCTACACAAACAAAGTCCGCCTGCGCGGACTAACCTAAAAATAGGGTTTCAAATTTAATAGGAGCGAGAGTAATAAAAGAGCGTTAGGGTGCTTACTCCCTTCCCGGTGTAAGATTAGCGATCTTCTTTCTTAGTGTCCTTCTCAGTAGCGGAGACGCTGCGCGAACGCGTCTTCGCGGTTTATTAAATAGGTAATTTTCGGGCGGTTCGGGAGTAATATTAACCTGAAAGTACAGGTGACTAGACTCACGTAGTTCTGGTAAGCCCATAGTCAGCAAGGTTTCCCTAACCTCACACTCAATGACTGTAATGCTGACCCCGACCACCCACATTTAAGCAATTATTGACTACATTTTACTTAAAATAGCAATAATTTGTGCAGGAGTTGTGAACACCTCGCCCTTATCCACGCCAGTCGTCTCAAGGGGGAAACCCCCGCACGGCGCTAGCTCCCCCTTGTCCCTCTAGTTCATCAATCAAATA
>CAZZXJ010000055.1:0-17697 GCA_964657905.1 uncultured Stigonema sp. | reverse complement strand
CATGACCTCTGTGAGGGTTGGCAGCTTGCGAGAGAGACTTAACGGGAAAAGTCAGTGCAGAACCTCAACATCTTGCCTTGGGCGGTAAATTTCCACCCGTTGGTTCTGGGGGTCAATCAGCCACCCCAGACGCACGCCGTTGTCAATGTACTCCTGCATTTTTTTTGGTAGTGTATTCAAGCTATCGGAAGCAGAGCGTAATTCCACAGCAAAATCGGGAGCGATCGGTAGGAATTTTGCTGGGTCTGGGTTCAGGGCTTGTAACCGTTCCCGTCTCACCCAGGATGCATCAGGAGATCGGTCTGCACCATTGGGGAGTTTGAAACCTGTTGAAGAATCAAAAGCCAACCCTGTACCATCAGCATCTGCCCAATTGCCCAAGCGCTGCGTCAGTCTGCTATTTCGATTTCCACTTTCCCATCCCGTGGGTGGCATAATAATTAGTTCTCCCTCAGCTGTCCGCTCAAGTCGCAAATCTTGATTATTCTGACAGAGTTGGAAGAATTGGTCATCGGTTAGCTCAATGGTTGGACGTAAGTTGAGGATAAGGGCGTTCATCGGTTGCCTCTCGTTCTCGCTAACAGTAGCGTAGCATTGTACCATTCACTAATTGCCAGTCTTCATCTTTGGATAAGCAATGCGTTTATGATGAAATTGCTGCCAAACTTGGACAAAAATCTCAGCAATTTGGCTCATTTCGTCTCGTGTTAGCCTGGAATCTACCATTTGATTGTCTTGCCACCTAGCACGGAGGATATTGTTAAGCATTGCGATCGCTTGTTCTGGAGTAGCATCTTTGAGAGATCGCAGCGCCGCCTCACAGGAATCTGCCAACATCACAATCCCGGTTTCTCGTGACTGAGGAGTTGGACCATCGTAGCGAAAATCTGCCTCTATTACTTTTAAAGTTGGATCTTCTAATACCATTTGCTGGGCTTGGTGATAGAAATAGGCAATTTGCATTGTTCCCTGATGCTGTGGAATAAAAGCTTGAATTGCTGTCGGCAAACTGTGTTTGCGTGCCATCACCAACCCTTCAGTTACGTGTTTTTTGATAATTTTTGCACTCTTCCAAGGGTCTTTAATCTCTGTATCATGTTTATTTGGTCCTCCCATTTGATTTTCAATAAATGACAATGGCTCATGCATTTTGCCGATATCATGATACAATGTACCTGCCCTGACCAGCTCGACATTGCATCCGAGTTGTTTAGCCGCAGCTTCGGCAAGGGTAGCGACAAACAGCGTATGCTGAAAAGTTCCAGGAGCTTCAGTGGCAAGTCGCTTTAGTAGGGGACGGTTAGGGTTTGCCAGTTCTGCTAAACGGATCGGAGTGACTAAATCAAATAGTTTTTCGAGATAGGGACTTAAACCCAGAGCCACAACACTCCAAACTAAGCCGGATAAAGCAAATAACGCTGCTTGCTTGAGTACGATATATGTAGCTAAACCAAATGCTTTACCAAGAAAGAGCTTGATCATCAGGTAAACGCCGCCTTCAGTTAAGGCAATGGCAAGACCCAGTAGAGCGAGTTCTTCACGCGATCGCAGTCTTTGTGCCATACAACTTCCTAACACTCCCCCAGCTGCACCTGCCAAAAGCGCAACTTTACTAATTTCCAAACTAATTGGAAGCAGTAACAACAGTAGCCCCACTACTGTCACACTCAAAACGGATCCGTAGTAGCTACCCAACAATAAACCAATGGCGCTCCAAGTCGTATAGGGTATACCCATTGTTAGCACTACGGGCGTACTCAGGGTAAGCAACAACACCAAGAGGCGATCGCTTTGCCGCAATTGGCACTTGCTGCGCCCTTCTATCAAAGCAAAAATGCAAACAGCGCCAGTGACAAAACTCCCTAAATACATCAACCCCAACCAGTTAATCTCCCGACGAATCAGGTGGTAATGCTCTAGCACATCAAAGTCCCATGCAGTAATCTTTTCTCCCTTGCGGACAATGACCTGATCTTGCTGTACCGATACCATCACTGGTTTTACAAGAGCAGCCGCCTGTGCAGCTTGTAGTGTCGTTTGTACTAAATCTTTCTTCAGATTTGGCTGAAGTACACTCAACAATAGTTTGACAGCCAAGGGGTCGGCATTTTTTGGTACGGACGTCTGCACGTGCAGGCTGACTGCATTCTGCAAAATACTTGACGGTAGTCCAGGGGGTATACCTTGGGTGAGAATCCGTTCCGCACTCTGTTGGATTCCCATTTGGGTTTTTGCCCAGTCCTCATCTGACAAGTCGAGTAACGAAGTTTCGTTGTATGTTTTTTCAGGCTTAATGGTTAAAAGCTGTGCAAGGGCGCTTGCGTGAGCATATGCTTGACGTATTTGTGAGATTTGTAGGGTCAGTGAGGACCATTTTTGCTTTGAAGTCGAGAGGCGGTAAGCTTGTAATTCCGCCACCGCTTGAGTAAAGTCAGCTTTTTGGGAAAAATTAAGTGGTTTTGGTTCTTGGGTTTGCAGATGCACAGAACGGGCTCGACCGTAATCCTCCAGAGTCTTAAGTGCCATAACTTTACTCCTAGAAGTACGAGTCAACAGTCCGGAATTTTGCGCTCCTTTATTTTCTATGGCTAGGAGCAGCGTTTGCCATTCCCAATTAGAACAGGAGCGCAGGTAATGCTGGGTAGAGAGGGATAATACGAAAGTGTCAAAAAAAGGAAAAGGTTTTATAGAGGAACGAATTTCGTTGCCCTCGTCTAAAAGTTGTTGCAAGTGCTGGTAGATTTCTTCATTGATTTCCCGATCCACCATCAAAATTGGGATGGAACTTTTACTAGCGGCTTGGCGTTGGGCTTCTGTTTTTTTCTTATCCTTGATGCTAGCAGTTGCTGGTGCCTTCATTGTTTGAGGTGCAGTAGTGCCGACTCGAAGCTGAGGCTGATTGTATAACTTGTGTCCCATAACTCCTGTTAAGGACAATACTGCAATTGCAAAAATTACAAGGGTTGGCTTTCCACGCACCCAGCCAAAACCTACTGCATAAATGCCACGTTTCATTTTTACCGACTTTGCCATGGAGCTTAACGCTCTTCGTTTTCGCTGTCCGCCTTCGTTGCTCATGCTGGATAAGTACAAACGGCGTAGTGCTTTGTACTGTTGCCACAATTGAGTCAATTGCTGCGTCAAGGATCGCATAAACGGTGCTTGTTTCATCACCTATGACCGCAGTTGCTGACTTTGATCACTTAAAACAAGACAAATTTGAGCAGAAGCAAACTTGAAGCCGATTTGCCACAGGATCTACCTACAGACTTAAGTTGAGGGTTGACTTTGTAAATATTAGTATAAAGCTTGACGATAAAATTTCCGGATTGACGAGGAACCCTTTTATGGAGTTGGGGGCGAATGTTGTTTTGCATGTAGCAGCGTTGCCAGAGTGGAAGTGAAATTAACGCTACCGAATAACGCGAGGAGCGGCGATCGCCTGTAGCCGCAAGCTAGATTGTGCATTGACACAATTGTCATCTGTTACTTCGCTTGAATATGAAGAATTATACACTCCTGACCATACAGCCACAAGTGCATCAACAGATTTTAGCATTTGGGAAAAGCTGATTAATTCAGATTCTTTTGACTTTGCTTCCCCAAGTAAGACTTGCCAAGTTACGGGAATACCAGCAGTGCTGTTGTAAGCTCCTGACAAAGCACCAGTAATGGCACTTAGACCCTGTAAGTCATGATTTTGACTAGCCCGTAGAACTGAAAGGCGGAAGTCTTCTAAGGTACTCAGAAAGCAGTAAAATGCCATAGCAATAGTGCACCTGTCGTTTTCTTCTCTAATCAACTCCGCTTGTGCCCTTTCTAATCCAGCCTGACAATCTAACAAATAATGAACTTTTAATAATTGTTGTGGCAAAGTTGTTGGCGTTTCCCCGATAAAGGAAATCGTTTGGGGGATGAGGGTGACTCTTGAGAGTTTTTCCGTCAGGGACTGAGCGATCGCAAAACCTATTGCTAGTGTTTCATCCCTTGCCTGTGAGTCATCGTGCCATATTTTGACCACATCCAGCAAGTTTTCTCGCAGTTTAATTGTATTTTCGTGAAAAAATAGTGCTACTGGCAGCGTGGAAAGAATAGCTTCTGGCGAGATACTTAAGTTCGCAGTTAGATTCGGAAATTCTTGCTGTTGCTCTAGCCAATTATCTAAATCAAATCTTCCCAGATTAATCAAACTTTCAGCACCTAGAACTGCCATTTCATGCCAAACTAGAGACTGAACATGCAACGTCTCTAGACTATTTAACTGATTTTTACCACCAGAGGTGAAAATTTCTCCCAGGATTGCCCCAAGTATTGTACCTCTAAACCGACTGACAAGTGAGTAGCGCATTTTCTCAAGAAGTAAAAAGGTAAAAGTAAAAATATAAAAGAAATTTCTTTTACCTTTTTATTTTCTTAAATGGTATACCAACGCCTGCAAGCCTAATAAATAACTGTGTACACCAAATCCACTAATTTGCCCGATCGCTACCGGGGCAATATACGAGTGGTGGCGAAAATCTTCCCGACGGTAGATATTACTCAGGTGCACTTCTACTGTAGGCAAATTAACAGATGCAATTGCATCTCGCAACGCCACACTTGTATGGGTGTATGCTCCAGCATTAATCACAATTCCTTGGTGCTGCGCCAATGCTCCATGAATAGCGTCTACCAAAATCCCTTCATGATTTGACTGCATATAGTCAATTTTCGCCTGTAGCTTTAGTCCTTCTGCTTCTAATAGGCGATTGATTTGCTCCAGGGTCACCGAACCATAAATTCCTGGTTCTCGCTGTCCTAGCAAATTCAGGTTTGGCCCATGCACTACGAGAACGCTTAAGGGGCGCAACGTCAATTCCAGCACATTTAATTTCCTACCGCCTGCGCGAGCGCTCGTTCACTGGAATCGGAATAAGTTCCGGTTCCGGCTCAGGCTCCGGCCCTATCAGGGCTTCAATCAGCTTGCGTGCCAATTCCTTAAGCTTTTCTAGCACCTTTTCTATATAGTCCATTGAACTGACCGCTCCTGAGTTACTACCTCAATTTTTGATGATCAATTACTGATAAACTAGTGCACTTTCGCACTCTGGCTCTAAGCCTGTTTAATTCACACTCCCAAATTCCGGGTATGAGCCACTTCTCAAATGGAGTTGTTCTGCCTATCTTTTTAGAATATCACATTAACACCGCTCATTTAAACAGTTGTAAGCATGTGTCTCATCGGTTTTATCCTCAAAGACCATTACTAAGTCGCACCAGTTAAGCGTTATTTGATTGTAACTGATTTCAGGGGAATTGTCTGAACAATCATCAAGGGAAAATCAGTGGGGATCGGGTATGGGGCATGGGAGTAGTTAACTATGCCCTATGCCCGATTCGGTTATTTTTTTTTGGTAGTGGTTCTTGAGGACTTGGTAGTTGACTTAGTGCTAGAACTTTTTGATTTACTCGTTTTGCGAGTGGATTTCGTGGTTTGTGCTTTGGTTGCCAACAACTCTAACGCCGTAGACATAGTCATATCTTCAACTGATTGACCTTCTGGAATACTCACATTAGTTTTGCCATGCTTAATGTAAGGACCGTAGGGTCCGTTGTAGATGTTAACGGGTTCGCTGTCCTCAGGGTGAGAACCTAATTCCCTTAAGGCTGCTTTAGATTTGCTGGTGGTGTTGCGTCCTTTTTTCGGTTCGGACAATAACTCCAAGGCTCGTTCTAAGGAAATTGTTAAGACATCATCACTTGTCTTCAGAGAACGATAGTCTTTGCCTTCCTTTCCTTGGTCATGAACTACATAAGGACCAAATCGTCCTAAATTCGTTTGGATTTTACCGTTTGTAACTGGATGAACGCCTAATGTCCGGGGTAGTGCCAACAGACCTACAGCCACATCAAGGGTGACGTTTTCTAAGGTTACACCCTTAGGAAGCGAAGCTTGTTTAGGTTTGGGGGTTTGCTCTGACTTCTCCGCCAACTGGACATACGGACCGTAAGGACCAATTAGTACATAAATTGGTTCGCCAGTTTCTGGATGGATACCTAACTGGTCGGGGCCTGTGGTTTTTTGCCGCAGCAGCGTTTCTACGGTTTTAGGATCGAGGTCTGCTGGAGTTAGGTCTCTGGGAATTGATGCTGTGACGAGACCGTCACCATTTTCGACTTCTATATATGGACCAAATTTGCCTATGCGAACTTTAGCATCTAAGTTTTCCAGTTCCACTGTCCGAGCTGTATTGGCATCAATTTGGTTTTCCTGTTCTTTGACTAGGGTTTCTAGACCTTTGTCTCCCAGATAGAATTCCCGTAGGTAGGGTAGCCACTCAGCTTCTCCAGTGGAAATGTCATCTAGAGTTTGCTCCATTTTTGAGGTAAAGCCGTTATCTACAATGTCGGGAAAGTGTTTTTCCAGCAGGTCGGTAACGGCAAAAGCGGTGAAGGTTGGCACAAGGGCGTTATTTGTCAATTGAGCGTAACTCTTGTCTATAATTGTGCCAATGATGCTGGCGTAAGTGCTAGGACGTCCAATACCTTCACTTTCCAGGGTTTTTACCAAGGTTGCTTCTGTGTATCTAGCTGGAGGTTGGGTTTCGTGACCGATCGCCTCTAGGTGATTACAGTTTGGGCGATCGCCCACCTTCAAGTTAGGCAAGATGACTTCTTGGTCTTCTAGCGCCGCTTCCGGATCGTCGGAACCTTCGACGTAGGCACGTAAAAACCCAGGAAAGTCAATGCGCTTGCCAGAAGACCGAAAACCTGCATCTTCCACTTGCAACTGCATAGTAATTTGAGTTTGGCGAGAGTCAGCCATTTGACTAGCGACGGTACGCTTCCAAATCAGGTCGTACAATTGCAGTTCGCGACCGCTTAACCCTGTTTCTTGGGGAGTGCGGAAGGTACTACCTGCTGGGCGAATAGCTTCGTGTGCCTCTTGTGCGCCTTTGGATTTAGTAGTGTATTTCCTGGGTTGGGGGCTGAGGTATGGTTTGCCATAAAGTTGTTCTACACAAGTACGAGCAGCAGTGATTGCCTGATCTGACAAATGCACTGAATCTGTACGCATGTAGGTAATATACCCCTGTTCGTACAGATTCTGAGCAATCCGCATTGTGTCCCGTGCTGACAAACGCAGTTTGCGGTTAGCTTCTTGTTGGAGGGTAGAGGTAGTAAATGGTGGCGCGGGTTTACGAGTCACAGGACGTTCTTCAATGTCTGTGACTTGCCAATTTTTACTAGTCAGGCGTTCCTTGAGGGCTAGTGCTTCTGCTTCGTTTAACAGCACAACCAGGCGAGTGACGCCAATTTGCCCAGTGGCTGGGTCAAAATCGCTACCAGTTGCTACCCTGGTTCCTCCCAGTGTTATCAACTGGGCGCTAAAACTTAGGGATGAAGAAGAGGAAGCTGCCCCTGCTGTTGCAGAGGGGGCGGTCAAAGTTGCCTTTAGATCCCAGTATGAACCTTGGTGGAAGGCACGGCGTTGACGTTCCCGCGTCACCAAAAGCCGCACAGCAACTGACTGCACTCGCCCGGCTGACAATCCCCAAGCGATTTTCTTCCATAGCAGAGGTGATAGAGTATAGCCCACAAGTCGATCCAAAATTCGCCGTGTTTCTTGGGCGTGAACCACTTGCTCATCAATGTCACGACAGTTTTTCAGGGCTTTTTTGATGGCTTCTTGGGTAATTTCGTGGAACACCATCCGCTTAGTAGGAACTTTTGGCTTAAGTAACTGGTATAAATGCCAACTAATACTTTCACCTTCACGGTCTTCGTCCGTCGCCAGGATCAGTTCATCTACATCTTTGAGGGCTTCTTTGAGCTGGCTGACAACTTTCTTTTTATCTTTAGGGACTACATACAGGGGTTCAAAGTCGGCGTCTACATTCACCCCTAGCTGCGCCCATTTTTCCCCTTTAATCGTGGCGGGAATTTCACTAGCCGACTGAGGAAGGTCACGTACATGACCCATAGACGCTTCCACCCGATAGTCTTTCGGTAGGTAGTTGCGAATGGTACGAGCTTTGGTCGGAGATTCGACGATGACAAGAGTTGACATGGAAATTTCAAAAAAAAAAAAAGAATAGCTGCTAAGCTAAACAGTGGAGTTGAAAGAATCGAGCGCGAGACATCAATGTAGAATGTCAGGCTAATGGACGTGATTTAATCCTCACACAAACTGCCGGAATTGGCGCTAAAGTTCCTTAAGCTTTGACCATAGGAGAGCCAGCGCCTTTTTAAGGGTTAGCCCGCTCTCGCGGCGACTGGCGTGAAGCAGCAGTGTGAATTTCTAGTTATTTCAATCTTTAACTTATCTCAGCCATAATTGGCGACTATATACAAGAAAAAAAATTAATGCAAAATGTAAATCTCTGACTTGTTTGCAGAGGAAATATGCTATAAGCAAGCTGGAAAAATAAATTATGCGTTACAATGCTTGTTTGTATCAATAAGTACAAAGGTATCTCCGGATAAACGTCTGTTTATGATTGGATTGTGGAGAATTTCATCTCTACCTACGTAAGGAATCTATCCTACAACGTCACACTAGATGCAGCCATTAAGGCTATACATGCTGCTGAGTAAGTGGGACAAGTAATGAAACTTAATCAAGCTAGTACACGACGGCGGAAATAAAGCAACCATTCAGAATCATCCAAAAGCTTGCATCATCAGCTTTTTTAATTTTTAATTTTTAATTCCGCGCAGCGGTACTAGAGCTTGTTAAAAAGCATTCTCTAGCAAAATTTAATCAACAAATAAGTAGGTTGGTATAATAGAACACATTTATATTAAGTTTTGTGAAGAGGCTGCCACCCAACTAACTACTAACAGCCCTAATGACTTACTTAGTAGTTTAGGAAATATCCGAATTGGTGTTTTGTGTGTAAGCAGTTCAGTGGTTAACTGAACTGCTTAATTTTTTATTAATAAAAGGACTAAAATTGCAACAACTAAACTTAACTGGGAATGGGGCATGGGGGATGAGTTTGTTATTTGTTGTTTGTTGGTGGTTGTTTGGTAAGACAACCAACCTACAATGCCCTATGCCCTAGAATTGACACAGTAGGACCATTAATGTCTAATAGCCAAAACCTATACAGCTCATGGATTTTGCTAACCTTGCATCCCAGTTGAATGCTGGAACGATTCTGCCAGAGGGGATTGTGATTATCACCCTATTGGGGGTTTTGATTGTTGACTTGATTTTGGGGCGTACATCCTCGCGCTGGATTGGGTATCTAGCGATCGCAGGTTTATTTGCTTCTATTGTCGCCTTATTTTTTCAATGGGATAGTACCAATCCCATTTTCTTCGGTGATGCCTTTAATAGTGACGACCTGAGTATCGTCTTTCGTGGGATTGTGGCTTTGTCTAGTGCTGTCACTATTTTGATGTCGATTCGGTACATCGAACAAAGTGGTACGGCAATAGCCGAATTCATAGCGATTTTGCTGAGTGCTACCTTAGGAGGGATGTTTTTATCCGGGGCCAGTGAGTTGGTGATGATTTTCATCTCACTAGAAACCCTGAGTATCTCTTCTTACATGCTCACAGGTTATACCAAGCGTGACCCACGATCAAATGAAGCGGCGCTGAAATACCTGTTGATTGGTGCTTCGAGTACGGCAGTGTTTTTGTATGGGGCTTCACTGCTTTACGGTCTATCAGGTGGACAAACTAAACTGAGTGCGATCGCCAATGGCATTGCGACAGCTGGTGTCGGTCAATCCTTAGGCTTGATGATTGCTCTGATTTTTGTCATTGCAGGTATTGGTTTCAAAATCTCTGCTGCACCCTTCCACCAGTGGACGCCGGACGTTTACGAAGGTGCTCCTACCCCAGTGATTGCCTTTTTATCTGTCGGTTCCAAAGCCGCCGGCTTTGCCCTAGCCATCCGCTTGCTAACAACAGCCTTCCCCCTCGTTGCTGACGAATGGAGGTTTGTCTTCACCGCCCTCGCCGTTCTAAGCATGATTTTGGGTAACGTAGTCGCCCTCACCCAAACCAGCATGAAACGGATGTTGGCTTATTCTTCCATTGGTCAAGCCGGGTTCATCATCATTGGCTTTGTTGCTGGGACACAAGCGGGATATGCCAGCATGATATTTTATCTGCTGATCTACCTGTTTATGAACCTGTGCGGCTTCACCTGCGTGATTTTGTTTTCCCTGCGGACAGGAACAGACCAAATTAGCGAATACTCCGGTTTGTATCACAAAGACCCACTCCTGACTCTAGGGTTGAGCATTTCCCTGCTTTCCTTAGGAGGAATTCCGCCACTCTCTGGATTTTTCGGGAAGATTTACTTGTTCTGGGCTGGTTGGCAAGCAGGAGAATACGGCTTAGTCTTGCTAGGATTAGTTACCACTGTTATCTCAATCTACTACTACATCCGCGTAGTCAGGATGATGGTGGTCAAAGAACCCCAAGAAATGTCCGACGTAGTGAAGAATTATCCCGAAGTACGTTGGAATTTGCCAGGATTTAGACCTTTGCAGGTGGGATTGGTAGCGACTTTAATCGCCACTTCCATTGCAGGGATTTTGTCAAATCCTTTGTTGACACTAGCTAACAATTCCATTGCTAATACACCAATCTTGCAACCCACAGTAGTTGTTACCACTCAGATGAGTGCAATTTCTACTGAGAAATCACAAGGGTTGTAAATGGGTAATGGGTAATCGTCAAGAAAGTTCCAATTCCCAATTACCCATTAAGTAAATCGGCATAAAAAATTAAAGGTTTGTAGTAAGCGCTTAAGCGCTTACTACAGATTTTCTACAAATATATAAATAAAAAATTATTATATACCAGATTATAAGTAAAATTGCAAGCACCTTAAGTTATATTTTAAGAGTATACTTAGATATTGCCAAAATTGCCTGATTATACTGTGAGTCTTATCCTTCGTATGTTCTTAGGAATATTATCAATATACATTTTTTGGCAAGCGTGGACAAACTATCAAATGATTAATCTATAAAGATAAATTATGTTATTGTCACTTCTCCCCGCACGTAGCGAAGCAGAGTGCGTAGGTAGTTCATTGTAGTGAACGTACAGGAATCTTAATTACAAATTCTGCGCCTTCCCTAGGAGCAGAGAAACAACTTAGTTGTCCGCCATGTTTTTTAACTATAATTTGATAGCTGATAGATAGCCCGATTCCAGTACCTTTGCCTATAGGTTTAGTGGTAAAAAAGGGGTCAAATAACTTTGATCGCACTTGTTCATTCATTCCCAAACCATTATCGGCAATGATTATTGTTACCCACTTATCATCAAGTAACTCGGTGCGAATGTGAATCGTGGGTAATGGGTAATTGGAATTTTCTTGTCGATGACCCACTACCCATGACCAATTAGCATCCTGTAAAGCATCGATCGCGTTAGCAATAATATTCATAAACACCTGGTTGAGTTGACCGGGGTAGCACTCCACTAAAGGTAGTTGACCGTACTCTTTGATGACATTAATTTTTCGGTACTCACGTGTAGCTTGCAAGCGGTGTTCCACAATCATTAAGGTACTGTCAATTCCTTCGTGGATATCGACCATTTTCAGTTCAGCTTCATCAAGTCTCGAGAAGTTTCGTAACGATTTAACAATTTGCTGAATCCGTTCTGTTCCTATATTCATAGAATTCAGGAGTTTGGTCAGGTCTTCTACCAGAAAATCCAACTCTATTACTTCTATTTCCTCTTGTATTTCTTGAGGAGGGTTTGGATAGTACTGTTGATAAAGTTGCAGCAATCTCAGTAAATTTTCGGTGTATTGCTTGGCGTAGACGAGATTGCCTTGAATAAAGCTGACGGGGTTGTTAATCTCATGGGCGACACCAGCAACCATCAGACCCAAACTGGACATTTTCTCGGTTTGAATCAGCTGGATTTGGGTAAGTTGCAGTTCGTTTAGTGTTTCTTTTAATGCCTTTGTACGTTCCTCTACTCGAAGTTCAAGCTCTTCATTGGCTTTCAAGAGATTTTCTTCTGCCTGTTTGCGTCTGGTGATTTCTTTTGCTAACTCCTCTATTTTCTGATTAAGCAGGACGAAATTACTGCTGGCTACAGCCCTCTTTTGCAAGCGTAAGAGAATTAAAGCTGAAGATTCAGGAGACCAAGGTTGAATTACCGCTCCTTGGCAACGACATATTAATGTTTGTCCATCATTATTGCGTAAAGTCAAGGAGCCAAGAACCATTGCTCTGCTACTTGAACAAGCTTGCAGATACTTGATAATTTTTTCAACAGGCTCAGTTACGATCTCAAAAAGCGTTTTCCGCCGCACTTCCAGAGGGCGTAACCCCAACATATCTACTACTGGTTGATTGATGGCTAAAATCTGACCCTCACTGCTCACCAAGAGTAAAGGTTCTGGCAAAACTCTGGCAAATTCAAGAAATTGTTCGGGAGTCATACAGTTTCTAATTTCATTTGACCACTCGCTTCTCCCAATTCCTCGCCGCTGCGCGTAGCTTGCTTCCCCGAAGGGGTACGCTCAAAGTCAAAAGTCACTCATTCAAAAGAAAAAAAGGAGTCAAGCCCCTAAATTTATTTATGGGGTTCTTAATTTTGACTTTTGACGAACCCGTTCGCGTAGCGTCTCCGTCAGGAGAAGGGGTTGACTATCTTTGCGCTTGCACTAAGGTATGCTGTAAAAATAAGCTTTACAAATTTTATCTGAAATAGCTTGTGAATCTAGCTGTCACATAAAAAGTGTTCAAGTTATTTTTACACGGCTCCTAAGCTCATACCCTAGCTGGGCTGAATGCTGAAAAGTTTATATGGCTTGTATAGCAATCCGTGCAGGAGTTACAAACACCTCTCCCTTGTCCCCCTTGTCCACGCCAGTCGCCTCAAACTCCTCCACCCCCGCACGTCGCTGGCTCCCCTTGTTCGGATCTCAAATAGGATTGCTATAGTCCTCCAAAGTATTCTCGACCTTCTGCATCTTCTGACTCTGGTGTAGGTTTTAAATAAACAACGATTCTACATCCAGAAGCGCCCTCTGCTATCGTCTCTTGCAACTCTACCTTGGCATACCCCAGATTTTCAGCCGCAATAATCCCAAAGACGTTTGAAGTCATCATGCACATGGCTGGACGACCAAGTACTTTTTCGCCAAATGGGCAAACGCGGTTCCCAAAGACAATCTTTTGATCATTTTGTTCAATGACATAAAAATCGCCTTGGATTCGTTTTTTCAAATCAACTAAGACATCCGCAATTTTATCATGGGGAAGCTTTGATACTTCCAAGGCAGATCTATAATCTTGGTTTATCTGCCTACCCATGGTTTGAGCAACTACACTAATGAATCCAGAGGCTTCTTCTAACCCAACTACATCCTGTAATGTGCCAGATAATTCTCGAATTAATGTACGTAAAAACACATCGCGATCTAAAGGTACATTGAGAGTATCTACTGAGTTGTTAAGGAACTTGTGCATAAATCTTGTAACTACAGTTGTTTAACTATAATTTTAGAGTTCCCTAAAATCTCTTGCAAGTAACAATTTTATTGAGGTTCATTGCTGCTGAATGGGAATCTTAATCAAAAAGAAAGCGCCTTGCCCTAAAGCAGAGAGACAGCTAAGTTGCCCGCCATGTTTTTCAACGATAATTTGATAGCTGATCGATAGCCCAATTCCAGTTCCTTTGCCTACAGGTTTAGTGGTAAAAAAGGGGTCAAATAACTTTGCTCGTACTTGTTCATTCATTCCTAAACCATTATCTGTAATGGTTATGGCTACCCATTCATCATCAAGTAACTCGGTGCGAATATGAATTTGGGCTGTCATTTGTCTAAGGTTGTTTACCAATGACGAAGCCTCCCCCTGAACGGATTCCCGTAGGCTATGACGAATGACGAATGACTCTTCCAGAGCATCAATCGCATTAGTAATAATATTCATAAACACCTGGTTGAGTTGACTGGGGTAGCACTCGACTAAAGGTAATTGACCGTACTCTTTTATGACATTAATTTTTTGGTACTCACTTGTAGCTTGCAAGCGGTGTTCTAGAATCATTAAGGTACTGTCAATTCCTTCGTGGATATCGACTTTTTTGAGTTCGGCTTCATCAAGACGAGAGAAGTTTCGTAACGATTTCACAATTTCCTGAATCCGCTCTGTTCCTATATTCATGGAATTCAAGATTTTAGTCATATCTTCTACCAGAAAATCCAACTCTATTGCTTTTATTTCCTCTTGTATTGTTTGAGGAGAATTTGGATAGTACTGTTGATAAAGTTGCACCAACCTCAGTAAATCTTCAGTGTATTGCTTGACGTAGACGAGATTGCTTTGAATAAAGGTAACGGGATTGTTAATCTCGTGGGCGACACCAGCAACCATTTGACCTAAGCTGGACATTTTCTCGCTCTGAATGAGTTGAGTTTGGGTATGTTGCAGTTCGTTTAGTGTTTCTTTTAAAGCAGTTGTCCGTTCCTCAACTCTGATTTCTAGCTCTTCATTGGCTTTCGAGATCTCTTCTTCTGCATGTTTGCGTCTGGTGACTTCTTTTGCTAACTCGTCTATAGTTTTCTGAAGATCAGTGATTGCTTGTTCAAGGCGATCAGATTGAGTTATGGTAGATTGCTCAAAAACATCTAATAGCTGAGTTAATGTCGAAATTTTAGAGTGGAGACCCCGAAAGGTTTTGTGGTGATTTATGAGCGCTGTGATTTTTTTATTGACGACAGGTTGACCCTGATCTCGGAAAATTCTATCATTATCAAATGGGAGGATTGCCATCTTGACGTTTAATGCTAATGGTCGCAATAAATCGATGGTTACCCGAGGAATTGTTACTTTCAAGAACATGACAATTGCAAACATATTTCCTGAAGGCAATAATCCCCCAAACCCAACTACGGACTTGACTTTAAACGGAATGACAAATGAGGTCTGTGAAGGAATGTAGGGACTATCTAATGCATCGGGGACGTAAAAAACATTATACATCCGCTGCTCTAAATCAGTGAAAAAATTCTGGTCTGGCTTGACTACAGTTCCGGGATTTAACCCTAATTGCTGGATAAGTTGAAAAATCATTGGGGCGCGGGCGATCGCCTCTTCGCTTCCTAAGGGAAATACCTGATGTCTCCTAGACTGGTGTCGCGAATTCCATTCTGGTAGTTCTCCAGCAGTTGCCAGTAAGGTCAAGCACTTGAGACTATGGTCAAATAAATTATTGCCTAACAATCCACGGGCATATTCTTGCAATTCTGGTGTGAGTTCTCCATAAGGATGAGTCTTGAAAAACCGGATAAGTACACAGGAATTAGCACCAGATTTTTTAGAAATTAAATTTTCATAAAGATATTGAATAATATTATTACCTGCATCTTCCATGCTATTAGCTTTATTCCCTAAATCACGTAAAGCTAAACCACATTCTGACATATCTCTTAAAGTCATTTTTTCTAAGTCATACATTATCAATTTCTCCTATTGATATTTTTTATATTCTTAGTTAAAAAAATCTGATTTCTATCCCGCATTTCGCACGTCAAGATGTAACATGTTAATATTCAAGAAAAATTCCTAATAAAAAACATATATTAAGTATTAAGACTGAGATTTTTTGACAATTTATGATGTTTAGATAACCATCATAAGCGAGAAATTGGAAATCTACGTATATTACACGATGAAGTGCGGAATGTGGGTTATATAGCACCTAATGATACTCAAACCCTAGCATCAGCCTTAATTGATAAGCATTCTACTGAAGGTAAATCAGCGGAATTTCTTGCCACTTCCAGAGCAAGACGGTTATGGTTGGCTTTCAAGCGTCGATTTGTTGAGTAAGTAATATACATCTCCCAAAAACAATGTAGCGAACCAGATCGCATCTCTAAAAGGGTTGTAAACAAGGCACAATTAATTTCTGGAGATGTCTAATGCAATAGCTAGGTAAAAGAAAAATTGTCTTTAATAATACAGGCATTTACGGTGACGCTCATATTCTAGTTTCTATGGCTTAGTATTCCCCATAGTTTGCTGCCTATATCATTCTTTAGGTTAAAAAATGAGATTTTTATCAGACGTTAGAAGTCATATCATATCCGCTTGATTACTTATAATAAAAGCACCCCACCCCCTACCCCTCCCCGCGTGCGGGGAGGGGAGACAAAGCACAGCTTTGGCGGGGTGGGGTGGAGTGGGAATTATAAGTGATTTACCGGACATGATATCATTGCCTCTACAGCAATCTGTGGTTCAATAAACAGAAAATAGGCTTTATTCGACTATTATCGGAGTACTGGCTCAAAAGCCCTTGCATTTCCAAGGTTTTACTTTAAAAACCCTTTCTGGAAAAACCAGAAAGGGTTTTTAATTTACCATGAATTTTTGCCTATTAGGAAAAACCCTTAATCCGGCTCGGCTTGTGACTACGTTTTCAATCTTAAAATTGGCAAAGGTATGTCTAAGAAAGCGAGTTTTTTTAACTTTAAATTTTCACAACTCAAATAGGATTACTATATAAGGTGTCGCTTAAAGTCTGTGTCAAGATTTTTTATTTTTCGGCATACAATTTATTTCTCATTTTAGAGGGTAGGAAAAGTCAAAGTAGGAAGGAGTAAAGTATTTTAACTAGGTTATTTTATAACACTGTATTTCCATGTGTCCAGTCGTCCTTCACTTTGACCCATAGTTGATAACTTTTCAGACTTATGTTCTGCTTTTTACTAGTTCAGCTTTTGCTACTTTATTTTTTGTTTAATAAAGGTCACAACCTGAGCTAGCTGTTTCTTCAAGCCATCTATTTCCGTCTGCATCTTGATAATTTTTTCATTCAAGGCTTGAATTTCAGTAGACGAAGCTTGTCTAGCAGTAGAGGTTACTACTTCGTTTTGAGCAGCAACTTCTACTACTTTGGTAGGTTCTAGGCGCGGCTGTTTAGCCTTAGTCATCGCTAACTTAATCGCGCCAATGAGTTGCTTCTGGTCAAAAGGCTTTCCCAGAAATTCAAAATATTCAAAGGGTTCTGAAATTTTCTCTGTTACCTCTTCCTTGCGACCCGACATGACGACCAAAGGAATCTTCCTGAGATCTGGTTGGGATTGAATTTGTTGGAAAACCTCCCAGCCACTCATTTTAGGCAATAGGAAATCCAACATAATCAGGCTGAGTTTCTCTTGACGTATTAAACTCAGTCCTTCTAGACCGTCTTTTGCTTCCAATACCTGGAAGTTGCCCGGTGGCAACATTTCTCGTACTTTTACCCTAACAACGGTAGTGTCATCGATAACTAGAATTTTGTTACTTGCCACAACTAATTGCTCTAACAGAAACTTAAGGTTTAGATGGCTGGTTCGCCGTTTAAGGCTTTTAAGTTATCCCACTATATCTAAAATTTATCTTGATTGGGGGAGAGTAATTTCCGGTATAAGTGACGATATTCGATGTATCTTAGTAAACTTCGGCTTATGTAGTTTCAATTTTGGCTCATGCTGCTATTTAATGAACAAGGAGTCAGGAGTCAGGAGGAGGCAGTGCGTTGGGCGGTAATGCCCTCCTTGAAGCAACTGCCGTTCAGGAGTCAGTATCCAGAATGGCTACTGTGTGAGCATAATTAGTAAAAGAAAAAATTATTGATATTTAAACCCCATTCCCTGATCGCTGGGATTCCCAACAGTCCTGACTCCTCTTACTCCTGATTTGAATTACTTATGGCATCTTCACAAAAAGC
>CAZZXJ010000054.1:4656-17705 GCA_964657905.1 uncultured Stigonema sp. | reverse complement strand
GGTTCGGGGAGGGGTGCTTTTATTATAAGTAATCAAGCGGACATGATATAATATCAAACCATGTCCAGTTGCCCTAGTTAAGGGACTTCCAGAAAATAAAATATCCAAACCATAGACCGATCAATCGTATCATTCGTAAGGGCGGGGTTACCCCGCCCCTACAATTTCGGACAATTTATTTCTTGGTGTTCCCTAAGACGGGGAGACACGGGGACGCGTCTTACAAATCCATACCTTCACCAAAATCTAACGCCTTAGAAGCCTGTAGGCGTTTCACGCTTATTGGCTAAGGTATTGACAAATCAAATAAGATTAGTTTATTTTAATAAAAGTTAACAAAAAAATTAATATTTTTCCAAAAATGCAGCGGTTAAGGGAGTTTAAGCAAATCACAAGGTTAGGAAAGTTAACAGATTTAAAACTTATGCATTGACAGAAACGACAAACTATGCATTGCCTCTCGTTACCAGGCTCTGCCTTGTAATGCTCTTGTTGGAGGCTCTGCCTCCCGGTTTGACGGGAGGCAGGGCAAGAGTTTTAGGTTAATAAGCCTTTCTTGCACATGATGCTCAATGTGTAAAGTGCTTAAGTCCTAAGATTAATCATAAAAGTAAAAATGGTAAGATTTTTTCTTAATCCCGCCCAAAGGGAAGATTTATTCAAGTCAGCGCCTGTTAGTATTTATGATCATAAGCTTTGCTTAATCAAAACAGATTAATTATCAGATAAACCTGTCAAAGTTCATCTTTTTGGAGTCATGCTGAAGTATACAATAGCTAACAAGCCATTAGATCCTAATTTGAATGTAAATCTAGGTTGTAATCTTAAGTGGAAGCCTGGAGATGATGAAGATGAGCAGTTTTTTGTAGCCGAATTTCTCAGAAGTAGAACTAGCCAGCCAGAATTATAACAACAATTTTTTTCGCCACAATTTAGGCATGAATATTTCTAATTGTCCATGACAATGAACAATTAGCAATCAGCTATTAACCACAAATTTCTTTTCAAGAAGAGATCCTACTACAAATAGGAGAAATGCTGTCAGTTCAGAGGAAAAAATGCGCCCTCCAACTGATGATCTGTCTCGGTCTGACCCTAGTACAGATCGGCGGAAATAAAGCTACCATTCCAAATCAACGAAAAGCTTACATTATAAGCATGAGTGACTTTTGACTTTTGACGAACGCGCAGCGGTACTAGTACAGGTCGGCGGAGATAAGCTGACCATCTGCAAAAGATTAAAAGTCTTATTTTCTCGACTTTTGACTTTTGACGAACGCGCAGCGGTACTAGGTCATCCATTCCTAGATGAAAAGCTACGGGAGCTTTTCTGAAGTGAGACATTTGATGTTTTCCTAAACTAGGTCAAGCCGTTTTTGCGAACAATCTTCTCGGTTTAATTTGTGATAATGCCAACTTCAACGAAAGGTAAATAGTAATGAGTATTGTTCAGTCAAAGCTGCAAGTTACTGAAACTGCATTCCATGTAGAAGCTTACGAAAAGATTGAATATAGCCTCGTCTATGTTGATGGAGTCTTCGACATTAATAATAGACAATTGGCTGACTGTTACCAAAAATTTGGGCGCTGCTTGGCTGTTGTAGATGCAAATGTGCATATGTTTTACAGCAGCCAAATGAAAGAATATTTTCAGCATCATGGCATTGATCTCACAGTATTTCCGATCACAATCACCGAACCTAACAAAACAATCCAAACCTTCGAGAAAATTGTCGATGCCTTTGCAGACTTTAAGTTAGTTCGGTTTGAACCTGTCTTAATAATTGGCGGTGGACTGATTACAGATGTCGCGGGTTTTGCCTGTTCCGCTTACCGTCGCAGCAGTAACTACATCCGCATTCCTACTACCCTGATTGGACTGATTGATGCCAGTGTTGCCATTAAGGTAGCTGTTAACCATAAAAAGCTGAAAAATCTTCTGGGTGCTTATCACGCCTCCTCGAAAGTGTTCCTTGACTTCTCCTTCTTAGGAACCTTACCAATAGAGCAAGTACGCAACGGCATGGCAGAACTAGTGAAAATTGCCGTGGTTGGCTGCAAAGAGGTTTTCGATTTACTGGAACAGTACGGGGACGAACTGCTGCGTACACACTTCGGTAACATTGATGCGACAGGGGAAATCAAAGAAGTCGCTCAAAAAGTGACTTACAAATCCATCAAACGCATGCTGGAATTTGAAGTCCCCAACCTGCATGAATTAGACCTAGACCGAGTGATTGCCTATGGTCACACTTGGAGTCCAACCCTAGAACTTGCACCCTGTGTGCCTATTTTCCACGGTCATGCAGTCAATATCGACATGGCGCTATCTGCAACCATTGCCGCACGCAGAGGGTATATTTCTGTAGAAGACAGAGACCGCATCTTGGGGCTGATGAGTCGTATTGGTCTCACCCTCGACCATCCCTTACTGGATGAAGAACTCCTATGGCGTGCTACCCAATCCATTAGCCTCACCCGCGACGGTCGGCAAAGATCAGCTATGCCCAAACCAATTGGTGAGTGCTTCTTTGTCAACGACTTCACCCGTGAAGAACTAGCAGCAGCATTAGCTGAACATCAGGAAATTTGCAAAACTTATCCCCGTGGTGGCGATGGCGTAGATGTTTACCCCACCTATAAGCTAGAACCAGAATTTGTGGGAAGTGAAAAATAATGACTAATGTTGTCGAACAACCGACTGCTGCAAGACCTGTAACGCCTTTAGGGATATTGGCGGAGCAGTTGGAAAGTATTGTGAAATCAGTCAATGAACAGACAGATTTGTCCGCCGAACTTAAAGCCAAGCTCAACTTTGCATGGCGTTTGGCAGCTGGTTTAGACCCCTATCTGGAAGAATGCACCACAGGTGAATCACCAGCTTTAGCAGCCCTTGCCAAAAAAACAGCTGTGGAAGCATGGACTCAACACTTCAATGAAGGCGCAACAGTGCGTCAGTTGGAACAGGAAATGCTCTCCGGTCATGTTGAAGGACAAACCCTAAAAATGTTTATCCACATGACCAAAGCTAAGAAAGTGCTGGAAATCGGCATGTTTACAGGCTACTCTGCACTCGCAATGGCAGAAGCATTACCAGCAGACGGGGAACTAGTCGCTTGCGAGGTCGATCCATACACCGCTGAATTCGGTAAAGCTGCATTTCGTGCATCTCCCCACGGGTTTAAAATTCGTGTGGAACTGGGTTCGGCCCTAGTAACCTTAGATAAATTAGCTGCTGCTGGGGAATCCTTTGACTTTGTCTTTATCGACGCGGATAAAAAGGAGTACGTGCAGTACTTCCAAACCTTACTGGATAAAAATTTACTGAAACCTGAAGGATTTATCTGCGTAGATAACACACTGCTTCAAGGACAGGCATATCTGTCGGTAGGCGATCGCACCCCCAACGGTGAAGCTATTGCTCACTTTAACCGTGTCGTCGCTGCTGAGGAGCGCGTAGAACAACTGCTTTTGCCACTACGTGATGGCTTGACCATCATTCGGCGATTGCCTATTTAATGCTACTCCCGAACCGCTACAAGATTACCTATCTTATTCTTGGCGGTTCGTTAAATAGGTATTATTTCCTTTGAAAAAACTAACAAAATATTTATAATTATTTATCTATCGTAAGAAAGAGAGCAGAATCTTTAGAAGCACCGTGAGTATAAATACTTTATTCCCACGGTACTTGATGATTTGCGTCTCGCACAAAAAGCAAAGATCTAGAGAGTTTCTTGCGTAAGGAAACTCTAAAGACTGTGAGCGGGGTCCAATGCGTCTCTTAGGCGCTCTTGCTACGGCGACGGACGATACACTCGATAGTTGAGATTAGGGAAAATATTATCCATCAACTCGACTTTTTCTAGCCAACCACTGTCGATTTTGCCGATTTTGACATCTTCGTAGAGCTTGTTAAAGCGCATGAGGTGCGATCGCGTACGTCTGACTGCATAGGGTACCATCGTTCCTGTCCGCATAATAAATGCCCAGTCAGAAGATTGAGCTAACAGCAGTTCCCGCGCCGCTTGGTTGAGTGATCTCCATTCCAATTCATCTGCTGGTTCCAGATGCGATATTTCAATCATCCGCTCTGCCGCTTTATGTAAATGTGGGTAAATCCACGTATTTGTCTCGTTCAACCAATACTCATGGAAGCCCTTGTAACCCCAACTTGATTGAGAAGGACGGCAAACTTGCTGATTCGGATGTACCCGTAAATAATCTGCCAAGTGTGTCATTGCATAGGTATTTTGGTCATACCATGACTTACGGAACAGGTAATCGATGAACCAGGGACCCTCGTACCACCAATGTCCAAATAACTCTGCATCGTAGGGGGAAACAATTATCGGTGGACGCTGCATCATCCCAAACAGATGCCCAACTTGCTGCTCGCGGTTATACATAAAGTTGGCAGCGTGTTCGGCTGTTTTTTCCCTAGCCCAGTAGGGATCGTAAAGTGCCTTATCTCCCAGTCCTAAGCCGCGACCAGTAATTTTGTGATACTTAATACCCGTATTTTTCCGCTGACCATTGGGCATGATGTAGGGCTTGATATACTCATATTCTGCTTCCCAACCTAGGTCTTTGTAAAACTCGCGGTATTCTGCTGCACCAGGATAGCCCACCTCAGAAGACCACACCTGCTGAGAAGATTCTTGATCTCGACCGAAGGCAGCGACACCAGTTTCTGTAAAAATCGGGGCATAAGTGCCAAAGTGGGGACGGGGACGAGCGTAAAGGATACCATGTCCATCAGTGAGAAAGTAGCGCAAACCTGCATCGGCTAACATCCTCTCTAGACCTTCATAATAGGCGCATTCTGGCAACCAAATGCCTTTGGGTGGGCGTCCAAAGTTTTCCTCGTAGTGTTCGCAAGCTACTTGAATTTGTGCCCATACAGCTTGCGGATACATGTTCATCAGAGGCAAGTAGCCGTGGGTAGCGCCGCATGTGATTATTTCCAGGTTATTAGTATCTTGGAACTGCTTAAAAGCGGTCACCAAGTCACCTTTGTAGCGTTCCCAAAGTTCTCGCGTTGCTTTGAATTCAGCGACGTAATGCTCGGCTAAATAGCGGATATGACCGTTGTTAACATTATGCTCAACTTCTTGTTGTACAAGTTCTTCGAGTTTGGCTAAGTGGTCGTCATAGCGTTCTTGCAGCACTTTGTCCCGGAGCATAGACACAAGGGGCGGTGTCATGCTCATGGTGATTTTAAAGTCGATGCCGTCTCGCTGTAAGCCTTCAAATACTCGCAGCAAGGGAATGTAAGTTTCGGTAATGGCTTCATATAGCCATTCTTCTTCGAGTACATAGTCACTTTCTGGGTGACGGACGAAGGGCAGGTGTGCGTGGAGTACAAGCGCTACGTAGCCGTTAGCCATAATAAATTATTCCGGGGTAGTACGTGTAGATCGAAGGTTGGGAATTTATTAGAAGTTAAGAATATTTTAAGACTTTATGGCGAGCGTTACAGTCTTTAGCCAGTTCTTCCAATTTGATTACTCCCGAACCGGTCTCGCGATTACCTATTTTAACGAACCGCAAAGACGCGAAGTACAAGGGAGAAAGAAGATCGGTAATCTTGTAGCGGTTCGGGAGTAATTCATCAATTTATTTAAGCAAAAAAGCGTTGAACCTGAGCCCTAAAACCAGGCAATAGCGGTGAAGTGATTTCGTCATTTGGTAGCAAGGTTGCCATCAGTCTTAATTGAGCGGCTTCTCGGCGATAAACTTCTACCTGCTGCAAACGCCAATCTGCAATCCAATATTCCTGAACTCCTTTTAAAGAGTATAATTTTAGTTTGGCTTCTCGATCTCTACGCTCATTTGTGACTCCTAGTGAAAGAACCTCTACAATCAACTCTGGTGCTCCCGTCAAATGTCCTTCTTCATCCAGTAATTGAGCTAACCGCTCATTAGAGATCCAGACCACGTCGGGAATAACATTATCAGCATCCGTAAAAATGATCCCAGGAGTTTGACGAGCTTCCCCCAACCCGCAGGTTCTGGACCAAATTTGTAACTCTAGAAAAATGTTACCCGCAGCCCCTTGATGTCCCCAGTGAGGTGCTCTGCTCACAAATAGTTCTCCGTCAATAATTTCATAGCGCTTCCACTCGTCAGCCGTTAGTAATTCTAAGTCAGAGGTTGTCCAACGGATTTTATCAGAAATTATTTGGTTCATAGCAACACTTTCCCACAGGTAGATTGGGTTGATTTGGAAAAATAGTATTCTGATATAAGTTAATCTGGTTCAATTCAATTTGTTCCCGATGTCGGTCACTTTCCAAAGGGGGTTCGTCGCTGTAAAGGTCACTAGGTGGAAAAATTATACCTTCAGTGACATCTGGTAAGGAAGAGGTGGCGGCAAGGGGCTGAGACATACAAGATTCTGTTATCGTCGTTTGTAAATATGTTACCCTTTTCAACCCGCTTGCAGCAAGCGGGTAAACGCATCTAAATGTGGTGTGCTTTCTTTAAAAGCCTTTTTTTTGTGGACAACAAAACAGGAACGACCAATAATATATTTCTCTTTTGAACTAATAATTTCATTATTAGTAACTGCGTTTAAATCTGATAATTTTGCAACCGAAATAATCCGAGAAAATCAACCGCACATCTCAAAACTAATCATCTCCACCAACGCTAGACCCACCTAACGCTCCAAAAAAACCTTCCCAATTGTTTCCTTTGGTGTTAGTTTGATTGCTAAAAAGTTTCTGGATCCTATACGTATTTTGACACTATAATGTTTCATCATGATTCCTCGCTTTCCTGATACAACTCTTGAAGCGCCTGCTGCTGAGTCTTGCGAGATAGACGACGATATTTTTTACTCTCTAGCTTCGGTTCGTACTGAGTCTGCCCTTTGCCTTTAGTCTTTAGCTTCAAGTTGGATTCGGGATCGGCTTGTTGGTTAAGTTTAGTTTGACGTGCTTGAGCCTCCTCCAAAAAGTCTAAGTAATCTTGATAACGCTCCCAGTCCCCTCGCACTACACACTCAGGCTCATCTCGATGCAAACAATTACTAAAGCGACAGTTAGCAACGGATAAGCGCTTTCTTGCTTCTGGGAAATAATATACTAATTCTTCGGGGGTAGCATCCAAGTCAGGCTGATTAAAACCAGGAGTATCGGCCAGTAAACCACCACCAGGCAATTCAAATAATTCTACGTGGCGGGTGGTGTGGCGACCCTTTGCTAGTTTGCCGGAAACCTCTCCTACTCGTAACTTAGCAGTGGGAATCAGTGCATTGATTAAACTGGACTTACCTACCCCTGAAAGTCCAGCAAAAACTGTAATCTTATGTTTCAGAACGCTTGCTAGTTTGTCAATATTTATACATTTGTTCACACTCATAAAAATTGGTTGGTAGCCCCAATTCATTAGGTGAACATTCATTTCCACCTGCTGTTGTGTTGAAATTAAATCGCTTTTATTTAAGCATAAAACTATGTCTAAACCTGTGGACTCAGCCTTAACGAGAAAGCGACTGATTTGGTAAGGTTCCAAGGGGGGATCGGCGACGGCAAATACCAGCAGGATTTGGTTAACATTGGCGATAGCTGGACGATCCAACTGACTTTGACGGGGTAGAACATCAGCGATCGCTCCCCGTCCACCAGCCCAATCTGGTTCTTCTATGACTACGCGATCGCCCACTATCACTTGTTGCCCAATTTTTTTCAAGCGTGTTCTGCGTGTACACAGTAGAGACGTTGTATGCAACGTCTCTACTGCATCTAGCTGCACTTGGTAAAAATTCGCTTGCACGGCTACAACTGTACCTAGTAATTGCTCAATGGCTGCCTTCCCGGACACTTTCATTCAGCAATAACGGGACGGCGTACTAACAGGGAAAAATATCCAGCACAGTCTGTAATTTCTTCCACCATGAAGCCTGACATCGTCAAGCTATCCGGGACTTGCTCAATCGGCTCACCAGGGTCTAGCCAGACTTCTAGTAAACCTCCTAGCTGCATTTTTTCCAGACGTAGTTTCGTCCGTACAAAATTGAGCGGGCAGGGGGTGCCGCGTAAGTCGAGATGAGCATCGGGAATTAGTCGGGAGGGTAGACTCATCGTTGGTGGAACAAACTTCCCAAAAATCCTTCTAGACCGCCTTTACCAGTGCGGTCTCCTTTAATTTTAGCTAGCTTCTCCAAAAGTTCCCGTTCCTCTATGGTCACTTTGTTGGGGATATCAATTAACACTGTAATCATATGGTCGCCTCGACTTACAGAATTACCCAAGCGTGGTACGCCACGATTTTCCAACTTCATCACTGTATTTGGCTGGGTTCCAGCAGGAATGATCAGTTCCACTGGTCCATCTACGGTATTTACCTCCAAACGGCAGCCTAAAATCGCCTGGAGATAGCTAATTTTGATTTCCGAGAGGATATTTATACCATCTCGTTGGAATTCCTCGTCCTCATTAATAAATAAGTAGACGTACAAATCCCCAGGAGGACCACTCCTTTGACCCGCATCACCTTCTTGGGAGATGCGTAAACGTGTGCCGTTATCTACCCCAGCTGGAATGGAAATTTTTAGTTTTTTCGTTACTTGTTTTGCACCCTTACCGTCGCAAGTATCGCATTTGTCTTCAATCACCATCCCCGTAGCATTACAGGTGGGACAAGTCGAAACTTGGGTGAAGCTTCCAAAGGGCGTTCTGGTGACACGACGTACTTGACCTGTTCCCCCACAAGTTGAACAAGTACGAGGGCGAGTTCCCGGCTTAGCACCTGTTCCAGCACAGACCTCACAACTTTCTAGGTGAGAAATGCGAATTTCTTTTTCACCGCCAAATACTGCTTCCCGAAAATCTAACTTCAGGTCTAGCCGTAGGTCATCGCCTCGCACGGGGCCACTGCGCCGTCTTTGCGCTTGACCACCCATGCCGCTACCAGCAAAGCCACTGAAGATACTTTCAAAGATATCGGCAAAGCCGCCCATGTCGCCGATATCTTGGAAGCCTACGCCAGATCCACCTGAGACCCCAGCTTCACCAAAGCGGTTGTAACGTTCTCGTATTTCCGGTTCTGAAAGTACTTCATAAGCGCGGTTAATCTCCTTAAAGCGCTCTTCCGCTCCCGGTTCTTTGTTCACGTCTGGGTGATACTTCCGGGCTAGGCGGCGGTAAGCGAGTTTGATTTCTTCTTTGTCGGCGTCACGAGCGACACCTAGAATTTCATAATAGTCGCGGGCCATATAGCAAAGGTGAAAGTTAAAAGGTAGAAAGCGGGTATGCAGCTATGCTGAGAGAACTCTCTTGCAAGGCTTTCGCCAAGCATAAGTTCGGGAAGGCAGAAGGCAACAGTTAAGTTATGTTAATAATGTATTTTACCTTTTACCTTTCACAAAAATCACCTACCAATCATAAGCAACTAATACTGTCCTCTTGGCAGAGGACAAAACCAGGGCGTTTGTGACTGTCTCTTTTACAATTGTGCTACGTGGCAGAGGAAAACTCCGCCCATCTTCTAGAGGGGCTAGCCGCACCTACAGGTGTGGAAAACCCCCCAGAAGTGGTGAGTAGGGGAGAACCACCGTTCTCCCTTACAGTAGTTAGTGGTGAGCCAGTGCATTGGACGGCTTCCCCAGCAACCGCGCTACTGGCGATAATCGAAGTGATCTTCTCACTCGGGGAGACGCTAAGGCGAACGAGGCAAGAGCGTCACCCGAAGGGTTAGTAGTTGCAGTACTTTTTGACAACTAACAACCAACAACTAACCACTAACACATTTTAGTCTATTGCCTCGTAATCAGCCGGCAAGGTACTTTCGTCTTCAAAGTCAAAGTTAAATTGCGGTGTTGGTGTTCCATTGGTTGGGTCACCAAATCCTGAGGGAAAGGAACTGGCTGAAGCTTCGGTTACTTCATCTGTTTGGCTATTAGCTCGATTGTACACGTCAGCACCAACGGCAAACAGAGCTTGCTGGAAGTCATCCAAGCGTTGTTTGAATTCTGCTACGGATATGCGATCGTCAACCCTTGCTGCTTTGAGTTGTGAGACTTTTTCATTTGCCAAAACTTTCATAGAATCGCCAATGAAGCTGTGATTATCCTTTAGAGTCGATTCGTAAGTATACAACAGATTATCAGCCTGGTTTTTAAGTTCAACTAACTCTCTGCGTCTAGTGTCCTCTTCGGCAAACATTTCGGCCTCTTGCCGCATTCGTTCCACTTCGTTAGTACTCAAACCACCTGTATTGGTAATCCTAATGCTCTGCTCTCTGCCCGTACCTTTGTCTTGGGCAGAAACTTTCAGGATGCCATTGACATCGATTTCAAAAGCTACTTCAATTTGTGGTACACCACGCGGAGATGGGGGAATTCCCGCTAACAGAAACTTGCCGAGACTCTTGTTATCCCGTGCCATTGCCCGTTCACCTTGGAGGACGTGAATTTCCACCGAGGTTTGCCCATCCACTGCTGTGGAGAACACTTGAGACTTGCTGGTAGGAATTGTGGTATTGCGTTCGATGATTTTAGTGAACACTTCTCCCAAGGTTTCAATTCCTAACGATAGGGGTGTAACATCCAACAATAGGAGATTATCGACTTCGCCACCCAGAACTCCTGCTTGAATAGCAGCTCCCAGTGCTACGGCTTCATCAGGGTTGATAGAGCGATCAGGCGCTTTACCATGGAAAAATTTGCTCAGGGCGTTTTGGACTGCGGGAATGCGAGTAGAACCACCTACCAAAATAATCCGCTCAATGTCTTCCGGTTTGAGGTCTGCGTCTTTTAGCGCCTGGATCATGGGTTCCATGGTAGCTTCAATTAAATGACCCGTCAGTTCTTCAAATTTGGCGCGACAGAGTTCCATTTCCAGGTGCTTGGGACCAGTTTCATTAGCAGTGATAAACGGCAAGTTGATCGAGGTACTCACCATGGTAGAGAGTTCAATCTTTGCCTTTTCCGCTGCTTCCCGCAGGCGTTGCAAAGCCATTTTGTCCCGACTCAGGTCAATTTTCTCCAATGCCCCGAAGCGTTCCATCATCCAGCGCACGACACAGTTATCAAAGTCGTCTCCACCTAAATGGTTGTGACCACAAGTCGCCTTAACTTCAAACACTCCATCCCCAAGTTGCAGGATGGAAACATCGAAGGTCCCGCCGCCCAAATCAAAGACTAGAATTAACTGCTCTTGGTCTTGCTTTTCCAACCCAAAGGCTAAAGCAGCAGCCGTTGGTTCGTTGACGATTCGCAGTACTTCTAGTCCGGCAATAGTGCCAGCGTCTTTAGTCGCTTGTCTTTGGGCATCTGTAAAATAAGCGGGCACAGTGATCACTGCCTGCGTCACCGATTCACCCAAGAAGTTTTCCGCATCCTGTTTAAGTTTTTGCAGGATCATGGCGGAGATTTCTTGTGGTGTGTAGTTATGTCCGCGAATTTGGACATCAACGGTATCGTCTCGACCTTTGAGACAGGTGTAAGGTACCCGATCGCGTTCTGTGACAGTGTCATCCCAGCGACGACCAATGAATCGCTTAATACTGTAAATTGTGTTCTCGGCATTAGTGACAGATTGGCGCTTTGCCAGTTGTCCGACCAAGCGCTCGCCGCCTTTGCCAAATCCCACAATACTCGGAGTGGTTCGTCCACCTTCTGAGTTGGCAATGACAATGGGTTGACCACCTTCAAGAACCGCGACGCAACTATTGGTAGTGCCTAAGTCGATCCCAATAACTTTTCCCATAAGTATCGGTATTTTTACTGATTGCTTATCCCGTGTCGTTTGAGCCAGAGTTCGGCTCATAACTTCGGGCGTGATGTTTCGCGGACTATCTTTTTGGTGTTTGCAAATGCGATGCTCGCCCAATCCCAGGCACTTTTGGTCAGTGAGGCGAGCGACTACAGCTTAACTGTTTGCTGAACCAGACTGATTTTCCTCTGAAGTTGGTGTATCTTCCTTCGGAGCAGCGACTTTGACCATGGCATGGCGTAGCACGCGATCGCCCAGGTAATATCCGCGTACTAACTCTTCTAACACTGTTCCTTCGGAATATTCATCCGTAGGTTCCCGCATTACTGCTTCGTGTAGGTTGGGATCAAATGGTTCATTTTCAGGGCGCATCGGCGCTACACCCAAACGCTTCAGGCTATCTACTAATTGCTTGTAAACCCCTTGGTAACTTTTGTGAATAGTCATCTCCCCTTCGTTTTGCGGTTTAAGATGCGCTCGCGCCCGCTCAAAATTATCAACTACTGGCAGTAATTCAGTAATCGTGTTCCGCTTTACCTGCTGTTCTAATTCCTCTTTCTCTTTTTGAGTTCGTTTGCGATAATTCTCAAAATCAGCCGCAATGCGCATATATTGAGTATTGCGCTCTTCTAGCTGCGCTTTCAAAGACTCAATTTGTTGAGTCTTTTCCGAACTTGCTGCTGTGTCAATGGTCGTGTTCTCAGTCGCAGCTACACCATTTTCTGGATTAAGTGTAGCTGTATCTCCGGGTACGTTTGTTTGATCTGCCACTTGCTCTGTAACCTCGCGCTCCAATTCGTTAGAGTTCATTTGGGCTGGAGAGTCGCTCTTCATTGCTGGTTCACCCGATTGCTGGCTTGGATTGTTAATTTGTTTATTTTCGTCAATCATTGTGTACTCTTTCCAGATATTTAATCCGGCGTTTCCTTGCCAAATTTTGCAGCCGTTGAATGCGGGGGGCAAAAAGCGAGAACATGACGCTTGTCAAATGTTCCGACGAGTGCTATTGCCATTCACGACTGGTAAATGCGGCGGATTTTTTGCCGACATTTTCCAAGGAAGTGGTGTCACCGTCTCTTATTGTGACAAATGCTGAGCATCTTAGCGTAAACGCTCGCTCCCTTAGGTTGGCGCGGATTACCCGTCGCAGTGGGGCGGCTTGCCGTAATTTTTAAGGGCATGGGGCATGGGGCATGGAGTTTTCCTTTGCTTGTTCCGCTCTCCCACGCGAACATTTCCGCTTCGGCCCCAAAGCAGCGCGAAAAATCAGCAATTGACAAACAGGCGAGTGTTCTGTTACCAACGCCCCATGCCCTATGCCCCATG
>CAZZXJ010000054.1:0-4646 GCA_964657905.1 uncultured Stigonema sp. | reverse complement strand
CCTGTCTTCTGACTCCTGACTCCAGTCTTCTAACTCCTTTGATCAAATTAATATGTCAATTCTGCCGTTTAGCTTGGGAATACTTTAATAAGAGGTTTCCGCTATTCATTGCTCATATATGACTTACTCACAAGCACAAAGGCGCAGTACTGCTCTCACTACAAGAACGGAGTTTTCGCCCTTCGGCAATAAGCTAGTGCAATCTGGCTATGTCGATAGCGAACAAATGAGACAGGCTTTGATAGAAAGCCGCAAGTTTGGCAGACCGCTGACGGAAGTACTAGAATCAATCGCTGGGCAACAATTAACACCAGATTTACTTAGGCAATACAAGAAACAGCAGCTTTTTGAACTCAAGATACTCTACGGCGTTGAATTTCTTGATCCGGAAGTCAGCCAAGTTGGTAATACGACAGTCGGTCATCTGATTGATACCTTGATCCCAGTGGATATCTGTCGTCGTCATCGCTTAGTGCCACTAGCAAAAAATGAAGCCCAAAACCCGCCTTCCGTTTTGGTGGCAATGGTCGATCCAGATAATTTAGAGGCTTCCGATGACCTCAACCGCATCCTGCGTCCCCAAGGTTGGGGATTGCAGCGCCGGGTGATCACCCAAGAGGACTACCAGGAGATAATCAACCAATACTTGGATGATCTGGCTATTCGGCAAAAGCACCAGGAACAAGTAAAGTCCACAGACATTAATCAGGATTTAGAAAATCTCGAAAATCTTAACCTCAATATAGACGAAGCCCCCGAAGATGCAGAGGCTGACTTGGGTGCAGCCATGAAGGGTGCCGAGGATGCCCCAGTCATCAATCTGGTGAACCGAATTCTTGCTAAAGCATTGCATGAAAAGGTTTCTGATATTCACATCGAACCGCAGGAAGAAAACTTACGCATTCGCTTTCGCAAGGATGGGGTGCTAGGTGAGGCTTTTGACCCCTTGCCCAAAAAAATCATCCCTGCCGTGACAGCTCGTTTTAAAATTATTGCCAACTTAGATATTGCTGAACGGCGTTTACCCCAAGACGGACGCATCAGAAGGTTGTTCGAGGGACGCAAGGTTGACTTCCGCGTCAATACCTTGCCCAGTCGCTACGGGGAAAAGGTAGTGCTGCGAATTTTGGATAACTCCTCAACGCAACTGGGGTTGAATAAGTTAATTACCGATCCGGAGACTTTACAGATTGTTCAGGAGATGGTAGGCCGTCCCTTTGGTCTGATTTTGGTGACTGGACCAACTGGTTCTGGTAAAACAACATCGCTTTATTCGGCATTGGCAGAACGCAACTCTCCGGAAATTAATATTAGTACTGTAGAAGACCCGATTGAGTACAGCCTACCGGGGATCACGCAAGTGCAGGTGATTCGGGAAAAAGGGCTGGATTTTGCTACCGCTTTACGGGCTTTTTTGCGGCAAGATCCAGATGTGCTTCTGGTGGGTGAGACGCGGGACAAGGAAACAGCAAAAACAGCTATTGAGGCAGCCTTGACCGGTCACTTGGTATTAACTACCTTGCATACTAATGATGCCCCTGGTGCGATCGCCCGTTTGGGAGAAATGGGCATTGAGTCTTTCATGATTTCCAGTTCCCTGATTGGCGTGTTAGCACAGCGCTTAGTACGGCGTGTTTGTTCCACCTGTCGCATTTCCTACACTCCTACTCATGAGGAATTAGCTCGCTATGGTCTCTCAACTTCTCAAGAACCGGGAGTCACCTTCTACAAAGCCAACACCCTTACATTAGAGGAAATTCAAGAAGCCAAAGCTAAAAATCAGCTTTGCCCACAGTGTAATGGCGTTGGTTACAAGGGACGTTGTGGTGTTTATGAAGTCATGCGCATCACCGAACGCCTACAAACCCTGATCACTGAAGAAGCGCCAACAGAACGCATTAAGGAAGTTGCTGTGGAAGAGGGCATGAAAACCTTGCTAGCTTACAGCCTAGACTTAGTGCGTCAAGGCGACACCACCTTAGAAGAAGTAGAACGGGTGACTTTCACTGATACGGGTTTAGAAGCAGAGTTAAAAGCCAAACGCAAGAGCGGTCTTACCTGCCGGACTTGTGATGCCACTCTTAAACCGGAATGGCTGGATTGTCCTTACTGCATGACATCTAGGTTTGAAGATTAGTCAATAGCTAATTGTTCATGGCTAATAGCAATTAGCAATTAGCAATCAACAAAAGGAAACAAAATTATGGAAATGATCGAAGATTTAATGGAGCAGCTGATTGAAATGGGGGGATCGGATCTGCACTTATCCGCAGGCTTGCCTCCCTACTTCCGTATCAGTGGCAAACTTACCCCAATTGGGGAGGAACCGTTGACATCAGATCAGTGCCAAAGGCTGATTTTTAGTATGCTCAACAACTCCCAGCGTAAAACCTTAGAGCAAAACTGGGAGCTAGATTGTTCTTACGGCGTCAAGGGATTGGCTCGTTTTCGGGTCAATGTCTACAAAGATCGTGGTTCTTACGCTGCTTGCTTACGAGCATTAAGTTCTAAAATTCCCAACTTTGATAAATTAGGTCTGCCAGACATTGTACGGGAAATGGCAGACAAACCCAGAGGACTAATTCTAGTGACAGGTCCAACAGGGAGTGGTAAGACAACGACTCTAGCTGCCATCATCGACCTGATTAACCGGACTAAAGCAGAGCATATTTTGACGGTAGAAGACCCGATTGAATTTGTTTACGAATCAATTAAAAGCTTGGTCCATCAACGGCAACTGGGTGAAGATACCAAGAGCTTTGCCAATGCCTTGAAAGCAGCTTTGCGGGAAGACCCAGATATTATCTTAGTGGGGGAAATGCGGGACTTGGAAACCATTTCCCTAGCTATTTCCGCCGCAGAAACAGGACATTTAGTATTTGGGACTTTGCACACCAGTTCAGCAGCACAGACTGTTGACCGGATCATCGACGTTTTCCCACATGAAAAACAAACCCAAGTGCGGGTGCAGTTGTCTAACTCTTTGGTAGCGGTATTCAGTCAAACTTTGGTTCCCAAAAAAAATCCCAAACCCGGTGAGTATGGTCGAGTGATGGCGCAAGAAATTATGATTGTCACTCCTGCTATTTCTAACTTGATCCGTGAAGGCAAAACATCTCAAATTTACTCGGCTATCCAGACTGGAGGCAAATTGGGGATGCAAACGCTGGAGAAGGTTTTAGGCGATTTGTACAAAGCGGGAACTATTTCCTTTGAAGCGGCAATGTCCAAGACTTCTAAGCCAGATGAAATGCAGCGTCTCATGGGTGCTGCCGCACCGCCACCAGCAGGTGCAAAAGCTGCCGTCAAAGCACATTAAATAAACGTTCATTTGTTGATTGTTGATTGTTATGTGTTCTAACAATTAACAATTAACAATTAACAATCGTTATGCCCACTTTTGTTGCCCGTGTTCGGGACTCGCAAGGAAAATCCAGAAAAGAAAAAATTAATGCGGAATCCTTAGTGCTAGCACGTACTACTCTCAGACAGCAGGGTTTTGTCATCCAAGATATCAAACAATCTCAAGGCTTTGGCAACTTTGACTTGAAAAAAATTCAAGACTCTTTCGTTACAGTTTCCATTAAAGATAAAGCCGTATTTTCTCGTCAATTCGCTGTTTTGGTGAATGCAGGAGTGGCAATTGTCAGAAGTTTGGGAGTCCTATCCGAACAGTGTTCCAACCCTAAACTAAAAAAAGCCCTCATAGACATTAGCACTGATGTCCAAAGCGGAGTTAATCTCTCAGACGCCATGCGTAAACATCCTGATTGTTTTGATGGTTTATATGTCAGCATGGTTCAAGCTGGCGAAGTTGGTGGGGTTCTGGACGACGTGCTGAATCGCTTATCCAAGTTGTTAGAAGATGTTGCCCGACTACAAAACCAAATTAAATCAGCGATGGCCTATCCTATTGTTGTGGGTTCTATTGCGGTCATTGTTTTTCTCGCCATGACCATTTTTCTCATCCCAATTTTTGCCAAGATTTTCAAAGAGTTGGGAACAGAATTGCCTCCTCTAACTCAATTTCTGTTAACTATTAGTGAACTTTTGCGAAGTCCGGCAGTTTTTGTTTTCATTGCCATTTTATTCGCAGGGTCAATTGCTTATAAACAGTACTACAAAACCCCCATTGGGCGTGTAACCATTGACCGTCTTTCCCTGAAAGTACCCTTATTTGGAGACTTGCTCCAAAAATCAGCGGTTGCCAGCTTTAGCCGCACCTTTGGTTCTTTGACGCGTTCAGGTGTGCCAATTCTCACTTGTTTGGAAATTGTCCGGGATACATCAGGAAATCAAGTGATTTCTAACGCCATAGATGCAGCACGTTCAGAAATTCAACAAGGAGGCATGATTAGTATTGCTTTGCAAAAAGATAAAGTTTTTCCTATTATGGCAATTCAAATGATTAGTATCGGTGAGGAGACTGGGGAATTAGATAGTATGTTGATGAAAGTTGCTGATTTCTATGAAGCTGAAGTTGAGGAGACAGTAAAAGCACTAACTAGTATTTTAGAACCGATAATGATCGTGGTTGTAGGCGGGATGGTTGCCACAATTTTATTGGCAATGTATCTGCCTATGTTTAAGGTCTTTGATAAGCTGGGCTAGCAAATTATGAATTATGAATGATAAATTATGAATGA
>CAZZXJ010000053.1:0-17720 GCA_964657905.1 uncultured Stigonema sp. | reverse complement strand
CATAATACCAGCAAATTGCTTATAAACTGTAAGTCTGAATCTGTCCTAACAGCGAATGCCCTTTGAGAGCGCCAGTGAAAGCACATAATTCCTAAGATATTTTCCAATGGCAACATTGGCTCTAGGAAAAATGAACTTTTTCCAGCGCTCGCCAAAGTCAGCATTTGAAATAGCAATAAATAAAATACTCTAGATTATAACCTCCATGATAGCGTCTTTTCCTCATGAAATCGATAACTTTGCGGCGTTTTTTGCTGTTCCAGTTACTAGTGCTAATCGGGCTACTAGGAGTAGGATGTAGTTCAAAAAAAGAAACCAATAGCCCAGATAAACTGACTATAGGCGTGGTAAGCTACGGTGAAGGAACTGTTTCTTTAGACAAGTACGATCGCTTCAAAGACTATATAGCAGCACAAACTCAGTCGGTTGTGGAACTGGAACCCGCTTATAACGAATTGCAAGCCCTGGAGCAAATTCAGCACAAAAAGTGGGACATTGTGTTTGCTCCTCCAGGTTTAGCAGCGATCGCCATCAGCAAACAACTCTACATTCCTCTGTTCTCAATGGAGGGAATCAGTAATAGACAACGCTCTTTACTTGTAGTACGAGATGATCAACCAATTCAAAAAATATCAGACCTAACTAATAAGACCGTTGCCTTGGGAGAGATAGGTTCCGCCGCAGGCTACTATGTTCCTTTGTACGATCTCTATGGTTTAACCCTCGCTCAAATCCGTTTTGCCCCGACTCCCAAAACAGTACTACAGTGGCTCAGTGAAGGCAGTGTTGATGCTGGCGCTTTATCTGAGAAGGATTTCGAGCTTTATCAGCGGGATATGACAACAAAATTTAGAACTTTACACACTAGTCGGTGGATTCCTTCTGGGGTTGTACTCCTCGGACCAGGTGTAGATCGTAACCGACAGCAGCAAATCCAAAAGGTGATGAGCCTTGCACCTGGGGATATAGCAGCAGACACTGGTTATGTCCCTACTGCTAAAATACCTAATTATGGACAGTTTATTACATTAGTTGAAAAAGTCAGACCCCTAGAAGCACGGGTCAAGCAAACACCTGCTGTGCTGCTGCCTCAAGCATCTGTTGATAAACAGAAGGTAGGTAAGTCAGCAGGCAACTAATACAGCGTTATAAAACTTAATAATTTCTTTGCGTTTTTTCAAAGAATAATACCGATAAATAATTAGGGGCTTATAAGAGGTTGCCGTAGAGATAAATCAACTCAATTTGGTAACAATTGCCTATTGTTTCACAAACTACTGTCAGGGAAATGCATAAAAGTGGGGTAAGCATTCAGCATTCAGCAGTCAGGTATTGGTGGCGCCATTGTGTTGAGGGTTCACACAATTCACGCACAGTAATACTGACCGCTGACAGAAGAATAGCTGAATGCCTACAAAGTAGTTTCTGCCGCACTTGTAGCGAAGATTGATAGTTTATTGAAGCTTTAAGATGCTTGATTTTATAACTTTAATAAAAACCAAATAATCTATAAAAAAATATTTAGGAGTGCGATCGCTATGTCTCATCCCTCTATGGTAAAACCAGAAATCCCCTCCGGAACTCTGATCGATAACCGCTATATTATCCAAAAACTTCTGGGACAGGGGGGATTGGGGCGAACGTACTTGGCATTTGACACTCGTCGCTTTAACGAACCTTGTGTCCTGAAAGAATTTGCTCCCAGTGGTACAGGCCAGCATGCTTTGGAGAAATGTCGCAATTTATTCAAAAGAGAGGCAAAAATTCTCCACCAACTGAAACACCCTCAAATTCCTGAATTTTTAGCTTGCTTTGAAGGAGATGGTCGGCTGTTCTTGGTACAAGAATATGTTAATGGTAAAACATACTCAAGACTATTAGGAGAACGTCAAAGTCAGGGACTAAGTTTTTTTGAAGACGAGGTTATAAAGTGGCTGATCTTGCTGTTACCTGTTTTGGAATATGTCCATCAGCACCAAATCATCCATCGAGATATTTCTCCTGACAATATCATGTTACCTGATGGCAATGATTTGCCTGTGCTGATCGATTTCGGAGTAGGAAAGCAGATAGCTGATCTTAACGAGACTAGTACTTTAAACCATCTGACGTTTGTTGGCAAAATGTCGCTCGTGGGAAAAGTGGGATATGCTCCCCGTGAACAGATTAGCTTGGGAATGTGTTCTCCCTCCAGTGACCTTTATGCCTTGGGTGTCACTTCAATTGTCCTGCTAACAGGTAGAGATCCATCCTTGCTAATGGATCAATATTCCTTGGAGTGGAATTGGCATCTCTACGCCAATGTCAGCAATGCTTTTGCTCAAGTACTCGATAAGATGCTGGCAGAGACACCTAAGCAGCGGTACAAAACAGCGAAAGAAGTTCTGACAGAACTTGAGCGCCTTCAACCACCTCAAGTGGGGTCACAGTCAACGATTCTGGAGTTACCTCCTACTGTCTTATTCACTCCTGAATCTAACCCTATGGCAATAATGCCGCCATCAAATAACCAACATCAAGGCTCAATCGCTAGTTCATCCTTTTCCACTAACCCACAAACTTCCCAAACAGGACAACAACCGTCACTCAATCCCGCGTTCATACAGCGTTGTCAGCAAGAGTTAGCTTACCACATTGGACCAATGGCAAGTCTAATTATGGAAGAGATATTAGCTGACAATCCTCACACCTCGCCTTACCAATTTGTTGAACTATTAGCAAGGGAAATTCCTGAGGTGCAAGCAGCTTTTGAATTTAGACAACGCATGTTTTCATGAGCTTGTTGATTATTGATTGGGGAATTGTTAGTATTTTTACTAATAACTAAAATAAACTAAACATATTTTTAGGTAGGGCTAAAGCTCACCATTGCTTCTATGTATGGGTGTCAATGTTTTGGTGGGCAGTGCCCACCCTACGTTTAATTTTGTTTATCTACTTAGCTTGAAGAATTATTTACAAATGTGAAACATTTAACAACCAACAACTAACAACTAACCTCCTGTATTTCAATGAGTACGTTTGATTCTTTTCATTGCCATTTCTAAACTTAACTTCATCCGTTTGAAGGCTCTGGCAAGATTGCCGATTTCATCATTAGTTAGCTGATCAAACTCAACATCCATATGCCCTGTACTTACTTCCTCAGCTACGCGAGTTATGCGTCTGAGAGGACGAACAATTTCTCTATACAAGAAAAAGTTGACTAACAATATGGCAGCTACAAAAACAGTGGATACAAGTCCGACAATCAGAAAAGAGAATTGATTGGCTTTTGCGATGACTTTGGCAGCTGGTAGAGAAATGATCTGAGCCGCCACAATTTCATGCAACTGCCACCCAAATCCACCAGATGTACCGTATTGATCAATCATAGTTTTAGGTGCTTTATCGGGTGTGCTATGACACTTAAGACAGCTTTCTTGAGAAACAGCAAGCGGACGAGCAATGTAAAATATATCTCCACTGGGCGTTGACCGAAATCCCTTCAACTCTTTTAAATCTTTTTCTTTTCTGAACTGCTCTATAATTGGCGTCTCAAAACTGTCAGCCTTATCTCGAAGATTTGTGGGATTTAGCGTTGCTTCTTTATAAAAGAAGTCATGATAGTCAGGTCTTTTTCGCAAACCATCAAAAACCTCCCGTGCTGAGTATCCAGCCACAGTTTGCGGCAAAAACTTAGTTTCCAATTTATCTGTCAGTTCTGGAGTGATTTGGTTAGCGGTGTACTCACGCACAGAAGCGAGCGTATCGATGAGCGCTAGAGCTTTTGAGGCAACTTCAATTGTGGCATTCTGCCTCAGCAGAGTAGACAGAACCAATCCACTAAAGCTCAGACCTACTACAAGAATTGTAAGTAGCAAAATTGTAAATTTTTGTCTTAACTGCAAATTTTTTAACATAAATTTAGTACGTGAGAAATAAAACCTTACTAGTACAAGGAGTCAGGAGTCAGGAGGAGCCAGCGCGGCAGGAGGGTCAGCCCGACCTAGGCGAGTGGCGTTCAGGAGAGAAATATATATACATAGACGCTTGTTTTAACCTGTTTCTAATTGTTTGTGTGGTGGACTACTAGTACAGTGGGCGCGGAAATAAAGATACCATTCACTCATAGCGCGAAAAGCTTACATCATAAGCTTCTAGATTGCTTGGCGATTTTTAATTTTTAATTTTTAATTCCAAGGGAGCGGTACTAGTCTCGTAACCGTTCACTCACTACTCCCCCATTTTAAGTAACTTAGCCATAGAAAGCCGTTGCAGTTTCCCTGTGGCTCCACGGGGTAGTTCATCCAGAATGTAAATTTGGTTAGGGACTTTGAAGTCTGCCAACATGGTTGAGCAGTGAGCAAGAAGTTCCTTTTTGCTAATTTCGCCCTTGAGGACTACAGCTGCGTGAATGTCTTCACCTAAGGATTTATGGGGTACGGCAAAGGCAAGGGCTTCGGCAACGGCAGGATGGCGCAACAGTATCTCATCCACCTCCAATGGAGAAATTTTTTCACCACCCCGGTTAATCAATTCCTTAATCCGTCCGGTGATGCGGAGATAGCCGTCAGAATCTAGTTTGCCCTGATCGCCTGTGCGGAACCAATCGTTAACAAAAGCAGTGGCATTAGCTTTTGGGTTATTCTCGTAGCCATCGATAACATTTGGGCCTTTTACCACTACCTCACCTAAGCTTCCTTGAGGTAGCAAATTGCCATCTTCGTCCATAATCCCGACTTCCACACCAAAGCCGTAGCCAACTGTGCCTGGTTTACGTACTTTAGGGGGTAGGGGATTAGTCGTCATCAACAGAGCAGTTTCGGTCATGCTGTAAGATTCCAAGACTGGAGCATTGAGCATTGTCTCCATCTGTTCGAGAATGACAGAGGGAAGGGCAGCACTGCTAGAGCGAATGAAGCGGAACGGGTTTGCTTTGACAATTGGCAAGTTGCGGCTCGCTCGCGCTAGGATTGAGGAGTGCATGGTGGGTCCAGCTGAGTACCAGGTGGGCTTAAAGGTGTCCACCAGTTTCCAGAAACTGAGGGCATTAAAACCATTAGGTGTGACGAGCGTTCCCCCAGATGCCACAGTGGTCAGCATGCAAACCAGTCCGTGAATGTGGAACAGTGGCATTAAACAGAGTGTAGTGTCAACTGCTGAGAGCGAGTATGCAGCGATCATATTGTGAGCACCAGCAATTAGGTGACGATGCTGAATGGGAACTCGCTTGGGACGACTGGTAGTGCCACTGGTGTGCAGAATCAGTGCCACATCGTTGGAGTCAGGATCTTGATCTTCAGAGGTTTTAACCCCCACACGGGATTTCACTAATTCAAAGCTGATGCCGCCAGCGTTAACACTCGCATGGATTCGCATCATGTCGGGGGTAGCGGCGGTAATTGCGGCTTCTGGCACGTCAGGCAGTGTAATCAGCGCTTTCGCCTGGAGATCTTCGTAGTAGAAGGCAAATTCTTCTTGCTTGTATTTTGGATTCAATGGTGCTGCGGTGGCACATAAGGCAGCAGCCAGAAAGGTGATTACCATGGGTATCCCGTTGGTCATGGCAATGGCGATGCGATCACCTCGTTTCAAACCAAAACTGTTGAGCTGGGATACCAGTTCGACCACCTTATAGCGCAATTGTTTGTATGTGAGAGTTGATCCCTCTGGTGTGACTAGGGCTAGATGATTCTCTTCCCCTGCTAAAAGTTCAAATAAGTTCATAGTAAGCTGATATGCATTGAGTTTTTATTAATCTTAGCTAGGGGATCTCCTAACTCCCGTACAGACGTTCCAGCGGAAGGTCTCTTCCTGACTCCTGACTCCTGACTTCTGTATTTACCTGAGTAGAATTTTTGGCACTACGGGATACTACACGGCAGTGTTCTCTTGGAATTCTCAAGTACACGCGATCGCCTACTTGATGGCGCATAGTCGGTGATGTGACAACGCTGAGTGTCACTGAGGTATTATCTATGCGAATTTTATACTCCCTAAATTCACCGAAATACTGGCACTGCTCGATACAAGTAGGGAAACAGTTTATCTGAGGGTAATTTGTAGGACAAATCGATTCCATGATGATGGAATGGGGACGAACGGAGAGCGACACCTGATCCCCAACACTGACACCTGGAGCTTGGTCTGTTACCATAATTGAGATCCCTCCTACATCAACCTGCCCAGATGGCAGCAGTGTCCCTGGTAAAACATTGCAGTTGCCAATAAATCGGGCGACAAACTCTGTAGTCGGTTTCTCATAAATCTCTTCCGGGGTTCCCACCTGCTGAATGATCCCGTCGGACATCACCACTATTTTATCTGCCAACACCAGTGCCTCGGACTGGTCGTGGGTAACGTAAACTGTCGTCAAACCTATTTCATCGTGGATGCGCCGGATTTCACAGCGCATCTCGTCCCGCAAACTCGCATCCAAATTAGAGAGGGGTTCATCTAGCAACAGGATTTGGGGTTCAATCACGATGGCCCGCGCCAACGCCACCCTTTGCTGCTGTCCTCCTGAAAGTTGAGCAGGGTAGCGATTTGCCAGCCGACTGAGGTAGGTAACTTCCAGTGCTTTCTCTACCCGGAGGCGCAGTTCCGATGCACCAATTTTACGAAGTTGCAGCCCAAAAGCGACGTTTTCATACACCGTCTTATGGGGCCAAATCGCATAACTCTGGAAAATCATCGACATATTACGACGTTCTGGAGGGATGGTTTTTTTCTTAGAAGAAACCACATTACCATTGACCAAAATTTGTCCGGCATCGGGCGACATAAAACCCGCCAGCAACCGCAATGTCGTTGTCTTACCGCATCCTGAAGGACCTAGGAGGGCAATGAGTTCACCATCTGCTACATCCAAATTGATCTGGTCGATAGCAGTGGTTTTGCCAAAGTACTTAGTCAGGTTGTCAAACTTAATGCTTCCCATTTTTCATGAAATCTCAGGGATAAAGGTAAGGAAGTCAAACAAACTGTAGGGGTAGAGGGTAGAAGAAACTCCTATTTACCCTTTTTCTGTCAAGTTTTTTCAAGTAGGAAATCTTTACCCACCAATCGGTAAGCAATGCCAACAAATCCAAAGACGACAATCAACATCACCACGCCCAAGGCTGCTACTCGCTCAAAGCTTGCTTCATTGATCATGTTGAACAAAACAGTGGTTATGACCTGAGTATTAGGCGTAATCAGCAAAATAGAACTACTTAACTCCCGCACGGACATGATGAAAACCAAAATCAGTCCGCCGATGAGTCCTCGTTGCACTAGGGGGATGGTGATTTGCCGGATGGTTTGTATCTGGGTTGCTCCTAAATTGTGAGCTGCTAATTCCATCTCTGGGTTAATGCTTTTAAAAATGTCATCGGCGTTGGCAAAAGCTATCGGCAAGAAACGCGTTGTATAAGCCACAATCAAAATTAAACTAGTGCCATACAAGAAAATGGGCGGTTTTGAGTAAGCAGCGAAAATGCCCACAGCAATCACAATACCTGGAATTGCCAGGGGAATCATGGGTAAGAACCCGATAATCCGCCAACCCCGGACAAGTTGACGATTAACCATATAGGCGATCGCAATCCCAATTGCCATAGTAAAAACCGCTGCGAGTGTTGCATACAACAATGAATTAACAATCGAAAGCTGAGTGAAGGGCAGCTTGAACAACACCTCTTCATACCACTGCAAGGTCATATTGCTGATCGCAAAAGGCTGTCCCCAGGCTTTAGAAAGGGAAGTCCGCAACAGGATGTAGAATGGCAGGAACAGCGACAGTGTAGACACAACGAGGCAAAACGCCAAGAAGAACCAACGCCAGATGCCAAGATCGAGCAATCGCTTGCGCCCACCTTTACCTGTGATGGTAGTGTAGCCCTTCTTGGCTATTAAAAAGCGCTGTAGCCAGAGGGTTGCTATTGTCATCAAGATCAGAGTTATTGAAATAGCTGATGCCAGTTCAACATTCGGTGGAAACTGAAATTCCTGCCAGATTTCAGTTATAATTATTGATACCCGTGCTGGAATTAAAATCAAGTTAGGAGAACCAAACAGGGCGATCGTCTCTAGGAATGCCAGCAAGAATCCTGAAACAATGGATGGTAGCACTAATGGCAGGGTAATTCGCATTGTTGTAGTGAAAGTTCCTGCTCCCAAAATGCATGCAGCATCCTCTAATTCGGAAGAAACAAACTCCAGTGCTGAACTGGTTAATATATAAGAGTAGGGATAGCTGTAAATGCCAACGACAAAAATAGCACCCCACATAGAATAGATATTAAACGGTCCGGTTGCAGTCCCAAAAAAGCCGACAAACACTCGGTTGAGCCAGCCGGAATTGGGAGAAGCAAGCATGATCCAGGCAATGCCGCCCAAAAAATTAGGCATGATAAATGCTGCCAGCAGCAATACTTTCATCAACCCTCTCAACGGCATGTTAGTGCGCGTCACTGCCCAAGCCATTGGCACCCCGATTGCCACACTCATGATGCCAGATCCCGTTGCCAAAATCAGTGAATTGACAACTGCCCCGAGCAAACGAGAACTCGTGAAGAATTGCTTGTAGTTATCGAGGGTGAAACCGCCGTTATTGGTACGTGAAAAACTGCTGACAACTAACCAAAAGATGGGCAATCCTATCAGTAATAACAGGATAACAATCATCATCACCCAAAAGATAGGGGAGTAGTCAAATTGACCAAGTAGCCTTCTCGGGTGTTGTGAATTGGAGGTCTGATTGTCCAAGCATAACTCCTTGCTATTTGCAGTTTTTTACAAAAAAGGGTTTCCCTGACTCCTCTGAATTCTTGCTCTCGAAATTTAAGCTCCAAACATGTCTCGCCATTTTCTCTTAACTTGAAGGATATCTGCTTTGATTTGATCAGGTGTGGGAGTGATCGGGTTCATTTCCTTCATTGGCTTCGCCCCTGCAACCGCAACATCACTGTGCAAGGGTTGCTCAAAATACTTAGCAATGACTTCAGAGTACTCTTTGCTCAGTAAAAAGCTGAGGAAGAGCTTGGCTGCATTGGGATGGGGCGCATCCTTCAAGATGCCAACTGGTCCAACAACCACAACCGTACCCTCGGCAGGATAAATAACATCAACTGGATTCCCTTTCGCTTTTGCACTCAGCAACTGCCCTAAGGTCGTAATTCCAACTGCTCGCTCACCGGAAACGAGATCTGCTACTGGATCGTTGATAGAACGACCAAGTTTCGGATTGAGTTGATTAAATTGTGGAAAATAATTATCCCAGCCAAACTTTTGCTGCATGGCAAGTGCCCAAACGCCTACTTGACCACTGGCAGCCGCGCTCCCCGTGGAGATTTTATCTTGAAAATTGGGATTGAGCAGATCTTTCCAACCCTTAGGTGTCGCTGCTGAGTTCAGCTTTTGAGTGTTGTAACCGATGACGACAGGAACCAACGCACCTGTGTGGTAGAGGTTATCGGGGTTCAGCTTGCGAAAGTCAGCCAGCAAGTTTTCCTTACCTACTGGCTCATAGGGTAACAATTTTCCTTGTTCACCAAGCTGTATCATCTGACTAAAGTCACTTGTGCAGAAGACATCACAATTTTTTACCCCAGAGAGCAATTCTTGATTAAGCTGCTGAAAAATAGCGCTTGCCACCGTGCGTGTTGCCTGTACTTGAACGCCCGGGTATTTCTTAGTAAAGGCGGCTACAATCTCGTTGACAACATCCTGATTAAAAAAGACCGTGTAATAAACTAGCTTGCCTTCTTTTTTTGCTGCCTCGTACAATGCCCCTTCGTTATTAGCTGGAACTGAATTGGCATCTTTATCCGCCTTCTGATTATCCGTAGAGGGTGAGGCACAACCCTTCAACACCAAAGAGCCTATAGCAGTTGCACCAAAAGTCAAAATGAACTTACGCCGAGAAAATTGGCGATAAAATTTGATTGAAAAGGGATTTATCAACTTTTTATGTCAAATGCTACAAAAGTAGATTACTATAAATTGGGAAAAACTTTTTAATCAACAAAAGAATTTGTAGCAAAGATTGTGTAAAGATTACTTAAAAATTGGAACAGAGATGTTATAGCTCCTCCCAATCCGCTATTTAGATCCCGTGCGAAAATAAATAGCAGCACTTGGCAATTTTTACAATGGTTTGGAATCCTGGGCACAGATTATTTGGGGGCCGCTACATTCTCGAAAGAAAACTAGGTGAAGGCGGAATTGGTATCACCTATCTTGCGAGAAATCAACGGGATGAACTGCGGGTCATTAAAACCCTCAAAGAAGAAATCCTGAACAATGCCGCCTGGAAAGCGCACCAAACCAAATTAAAGCAAGACTTCCGGGATGAAGCCGTTCGGCTTGCAGTGTGTCGCCACCCCCACATAGTGCAGATAGAAACTATCTTCGATGAGGGGAATTTGCCTTGCATAGTGATGGAGTACATCGAAGGCGAAGACATAGGCAAGCGCCTCCAGCGGATGGGGATGCTATCGGAAGCAGAAGCGCTGCTTTACATCAGGCAAATTGGTGCCGCTTTGACGGTAATTCACCGTAAAGGCTTGCTGCATCGGGATATAAAGCCGAACAACATCATGCTCCGCACAGGCAAATTGGAAGCAGTACTCATTGACTTTGGTATTGCTAGAGAATTTATACCCAATGTTGTCCAAAAGCATACAGTGTATCGCACTCCTGGGTTTGCCCCTCCTGAACAGTATGAATTGGAAGCACCACGGGGAGAATTTATTGATGTTTACGCTCTAGCCGCTACATTATATAGTTTGCTGACCGCAGTCTTACCAAAGAGTGTGGAAGACAGACGTCAAAATATTTCCCTACAACCACCGCAACACTTCAATCCCAACATCAGCGATCAAGTAAATCAGGCAATTATGCGGGGGATGGCGCTCCAAGCAAATTATCGCCCCCAGTCGGTACAGGAGTGGTTGGATTTATTGGGTGTCGGGAACGCTTTAGAGCCAATACCCGCCACACTAGTCACAACACCTGGGCTAAAAACCCCAACACCAATTGTAGTGGGTCAACAGAGGTGGGAATGCGTACACACCCTAAAAGGTCATTCCAGCATGGTTCATGCCGTCGCCATTAGCCCAGATGGGCGGCTGATCGCAAGTGGCAGTAATGACAACACAATCAAATTGTGGCAATTGGGGACGGGAAAACTACTGCGTCAACTTGGTCGTTGGTTTTCTGGTCATTCTAGCATGGTTCATAGTGTTGCCTTTAGCCCCGATATGCAGATTCTCGCAAGTGGCAGTTGGGATGACACGATCAAGCTGTGGAGCTTGAGTACAGGCGGCAAAATTCACACTCTTATTGGTCATTCTAACTGGGTTAATTCTGTCGCCTTTAGTCCGATCCCCCCAAACCCATCTGATCAAAGGGAGGGCAGGGGAGTGTCCGCCGGGCTTAGTTGTATTTTAGCTAGTGGCAGTGTTGACCGTACGCTTAAGCTGTGGCTCTTGAGTACAGGCAAAGAAATTTGCACTCTCACAGGTCATTCCGACTCAGTTTTGTCAGTAGCCTTCAGTCCGGACGGGGAGATTCTTGCTAGTGGCAGTGCTGACTACAGCATCAAACTGTGGCAGGTAAGTACAGGCAGAGAAATTCGCACTCTCACAGGTCATTCCTTCTTTGTTAATTCCGTCGCCTTTAGCCGTGGTGGGCAAATTCTTGCTACTGGTAGTAGTGACAAAACGATTAAACTATGGCAAGTGAGTACTGGTCGAGAAATTCGCACTTTCACAGGTCATAGTAGCGCGGTTTGCTCAGTCGCCTTCAGCCCAATCCCCCCAAGTTCCCTTGAGCAAGGAGGACTTAGAGGGATCATGGCTAGTGCCAGTTGGGACAAAACTATCAGACTCTGGGAAATCAACACAGGCAAACAAATCTGTACTCTTAGCGATCATTCCAACTATGTCAGATCCGTTGCCTTCAGTCCAGATGGGCAAACCCTAGTCAGTGGTAGTGATGACGACACCATCAAGATTTGGCGGCGAGGGTGATGAAGAATTAAAAATTAAAAATTAGAAATTAAAATTTTTTTAATTTATTTGTCCCCCACTGCTTCCGCTACCTCATATCTTGCACCATTCTCAACAAGACCAAAAAAAACCGGGTTTCTCAACCAAAAATTAGGGGTTTGACCATTAATTACTCTCAAGAAACCCGGTTTTTCACCCAGGTGCAAGATGTGAGCTACCGTTATATTCTTCTAGCTCTGTGGATAGACTTGTAATTTTCCAAATATTGTCACAATGATGACGACCATTAGTTTTGAAAATCCATCCTATGGGCTTCGGTATTGGTGATATATTCTGGATTTTTCTTCTGCTTTCTTCCCTGCAACCTCTGTGGCAGAAACGTCAGATGGAGTTTCGTCGCTTGCGATCCCTACAGGAATTCCAGCAACAACGCAAAAGCCGGGTGATTTTGCTCATTCACCGCCAAGAGTCTATTAGTTTACTAGGAATTCCCATATCGCGCTACATCACCATTGAAGACTCAGAGCAGATCCTGCGGGCAATTCGCCTTACCCCGCCAGATGTGCCCATTGACTTAATTTTGCATACTCCCGGTGGTTTGGTCTTAGCAACCGAACAAATCGCTAGAGCATTAATTCGCCATCAGGCAAAAGTTACTGTCTTTGTACCACACTATGCCATGAGCGGTGGCACAATGCTTGCCCTCGCTGCTGATGAAATCGTTATGGATGCCAACGCTGTACTCGGACCTGTTGATCCCCAACTTGGTAACTTCCCAGCAGCGAGTCTCCTCAAAGTCGTTCAAGATAAGCCCATCAGTGAAATTGATGACCAAACCCTGATTATGGCAGATCTATCGCGCAAAGCCATTGATCAAGTGCAGCGCTTTGTGCGGACTCTGCTCAAAGATAATGTCCCTAAGCAGAAAGTTCAGCCGGAAAATATTGAAAAAATCATCGATTTTATCACAACTGGGCGTGTCACCCACGACTACCCGATTACTGTTGAGGAAGCAACAGAATTGGGGCTGCCCATAACAGTTGGACTGCCCCGTGTGATTTATGATCTCATGGATTTATACCCACAACCACAAGGTGGACGACCCACGGTGCAGTATATCCCCATGCCTTACGATGACCGTCGCCCAATTCTACCAGTTCCTAAAGGGAGACCTTTAGAAGAGCCAGGTCAGAGAGTTTGAGAGAATGAATTCCTCATTGTCATGATTTAGTTCTAGGTGTAGATGTGGGTTTAGTCCTAGGTTTAGATGTAGGTGTTGGTGTCGCTGTTGGTGATGACGTAGCCTCAGGTGACGCCGACGGTGTTGGCGTAGATGTAGGTGAAGTTGTTGGTTTTGCTGATGGTTTCTTTGTTGGCGTTGATGCTGGATTTTTGATGAGGTTCTCTGCCTCTTGGTCTAGCTTCTGCCGTAATGCTAAATCAGCAATACCAGTTTCTTGCTGTTGATTTTTTTTCTGATACTGCTTCACCGCCGCTTCTGTCTTGGGACCATAATATTGATTACGGGATAGAGGCGGATTGGGTTTAAGTACCAGATTCAAGTTTGCCTGTAAAATTTGAACTGTGTTGGCAGCAAAATCCTCGGTCTTTGGTCCTGCTACTCCATCAGCAGGTTGTATCTTATACCCCTTCTGAAATTCCTTAATTGCTGCTTTTGTTTCGGCATCTGTCAGGGGCGCATTTGACACATTGACCTTATACCCCAGTCCCTGCAAGACAGCACGAAATTGCTTTGGTGTATACCTAACAGCTAAAGCTGTCTCGGATATGACCATGCTAGCTGTAACAAAGCAAACAGCAGCAACGGTAACGGTAGATTTTCCAAACCCACACCACATGGTTTAAACTCCTTTTAGTCAAGTCAGCATGGATATTAACATTAACAAGTTGCATTTTAAGTTTCTTTAACCTCTTTTTTCTTAATAATTAAAGATTTTTGATTATTTTGAGTACTATGGTTTAATTGACTACTATACAAAAGTAATTTTTTTCATCTATCATGAGACTTATTTGTCTTGGGTAACGAATATGGAACAGGAAAATCTCAAGCCACATGATCAACAGGAATGGAATGAGCGCAAACTCACCAAAGCAGCGTAACTTATGGTTTGAAAAATTGATGGCAATTATTGTCACAGTAAACTTAGGATTAGTTTTATTTGATTTAAGTTACATTCATTGGCGGAATTTCTACTTACGAAGAGGCTCGGAAATTACCCAGGTATATGACAAAATTAAAGGGATTGAACCCCATAGAGAAACAGAATACTATCTGGCAACAGTAAACACACTTACTCAACAGCTTCGTCAAACAGGGTTACAATCGCCTCAGGTAGAAACAAAGCTGGCAGAACTGCGCCGTTTAAGCAGCGAAATGATTGACACCAATCCGTTTGCGGCGGTGGGTAAGAGTGGCACTCTGGAAAAAATCAAAGATCAGATGCGCGATCGCATCCACCAAGTATCTGCAAAACAAGCCTTTGCCATTTTTTGGAGTCAGGCGTATTTATCGCAAAAGGGTTGGAAGCAAGAAATTAATTTTTATGACAAAAACATTGCACCTTTAATTGCCACTAACTACTACCGCCATCTAAATGAGAATGGCGAGTTTGTTGAGAAGTTTTGGATTATTGACTTACCTTTTGTGATTTTATTTGGTATTGAGTTACTAGCGCGTAGCTTTTATGTTAAACGTCGTCATCCCAGTTTTAGTTGGTTAAATGCGATTTTCTGGCGCTGGTACGACCTGTTTTTACTGCTACCATTTTGGAGGTGGTTGCGAATCATACCTCTATTAGTTCGCCTAGACCAAGCGCATTTACTTAATCTCCAATCTGTAAGGCAGCAAGTTCATTTGGGGATTGTAGCAAATTTTGCTGAAGAACTTACAGAAATTGTCGTAGTTCGGGTAATTAATCAAATCCAGAGTTCAATTCAGGGGGGGGAGTTAATCAGCTGGCTGTTGCAAACAGAGAACCTGCGTCCCTACATAGATATTAATAATGTGAATGAAGTGGAGGCGATGGCAGGTATTTTGGTGCAAACAATTGTCTACCAAGTTTTGCCCAAAATCCAACCAGAGATAACTGCTATTTTACGTCACAATATCGAAAGCGCCTTCAATCAATCGCCCCTCTACCATAACCTGCAAATCCTGCCCATAGTGGGACAGATGCAAACCCAGATCAACGAGCAATTGGCAACTCAGATAGCGACAAACCTCTACAATGCTCTTGTTACGGCTGTAGAAGATCCAGTTTCTGCAGAACTCACAAGCAAACTGGTGCAAAGCTTTAGCGCCGCCTTGGGAGCAGAAATACAGAAAAAACACGTACTTTTAGAAATTCAGAGCTTACTTTTGGCTTTTTTAGAGGAAGTTAAGCTCAACTACGTCCAAAACTTATCCAAAGAGGATATAGAGCAAATATTAGCGCAAACTAGGCAATTAAGAACAAAGGTATCAGGGAAGCATTCAGCCTTCAGTCACCACTACCAAGATTACTGCTAATAGCTGAATGCTTACGGTATCAGTTCAGCCAATAGTCACTAACCTCTGGTCTGATGTACTACCACTTAGGAAAAGAAGGTGATTAAAAGTATTTGCTTTCTCAGTGGAGCAAATCAGATCCATGAGCTTAATCCCTGATAGGGATTAAAATGAAATCAATTGTGACTTTTCGCCCTAGAAGAAATGCGCTAAACTCAAATTAGGGGCGAATCAACATTGGTTCGTCGCAAGACTTCTTGGAAGATATCCCTATCGCAGGAAGTGGGTCTACGCCCACTTTTTTTGTTGAATTGCCGCATGACTCATCCTATAGTCCCACAAATTATTGAATTGGCATCACCAGTGGCAGAAGGACTGGGATTGGAAGTTGTTGGGGTGGTTTTTCACACCAACCAACGTCCGCCGATTTTACGGTTAGACATCCGTAATCCCAACCAGGACACTGGATTAGATGATTGTGAGAGGATGAGCCGTGCTTTAGAAGCCTCCTTAGATGCGGCGGAGATCATTCCAGATGCCTATGTATTAGAGGTGTCCAGTCCTGGTATTTCGCGGCAACTGATAACTGACCGAGAGTTTATTGCCTTCAAAGGATTTCCTGTAATCGTTTCGACTTCCCCACCTCACGACGGACACCAAGAGTGGACCGGGCAGTTAATTCGTCGGGATGAGATAACAGTTTACTTAAACCAAAAAGGTCGTGTAGTCGAAATTCCTCGCTCCCTGATTATCAGGGTGCAGCTGGACGCTAGCCGCTAAGAATTAAGTAAGGAGTTAAGACTGGTTAGTAGTTAGTGGTTAGTTGTTAGTTGTTATTAGAAAATACAACTAACAACTAACTAGTAACAACTAACTCCTATTGGCGGCTTACATAAAAATTAAGGAGATTTGCTTATGTCAATGGTTACTTTACCAGGATTAAAAGAGTTAATTGAAAGCATAAGTCGCGAGCGTAATTTACCCAAGATTGCAGTTCAATCAGCTATTAGAGAAGCACTACTTAAAGGTTATGAACGTTTTCGTCGATCCCAAAACTTAGAGCGAAAACAGTTCGATGAAGATTACTTTGATAATTTTGATGTACAACTAGATGTTGAAGAAGAAGGTTTTCGCGTCGTTGCCACTAAAACCATAGTCGGAGAAATCGTCAACACAGACCATGAAATTTCTCTCAAACAAGTTCAGGATATGGGAGGTGACGAAGCACAATTGGGGCAGGAAGTTGTGCTTGATGTTACCCCTGAGCAAGGGGACTTTGGTCGCATGGCGGCGATGCAAACTAAGCAGGTATTAGCGCAAAAACTTCGGGATCAGCAGCGCCAGATGGTGCAAGAAGAGTTTCAAGACTTAGAAGGAACGGTTCTGCAAGCAAGAGTCTTACGGTTTGAAAGGCAATCGGTAATCTTAGCAGTTAGCAGTGGCTTTGGTCAGCCAGAGGTAGAAGCCGAATTACCCAAGCGCGAACAACTACCCAATGATAATTATCGGGCAAATGCCACCTTTAAGGTCTATCTTAAAAAAGTTTCCCAAGGTCAGCAACGGGGACCACAGTTACTGGTGTCTCGATCTGATGCTGGGTTGGTAGTTTATCTGTTCGCCAACGAAGTGCCAGAAATCGAAGATGAAGTTGTGCGGATTGTAGCAGTAGCGCGGGAAGCCAATCCTCCATCTCGTCATGTTGGTCCTCGGACTAAAATTGCTGTTGACACCCTTGATCGGGACGTAGACCCAGTTGGTGCTTGTATTGGAGCGCGGGGATCGCGCATTCAAGTGGTAGTCAACGAATTGCGTGGTGAAAAAATCGATGTGATTCGCTGGTCCCCAGATCCAGCAACCTACATTGCCAATGCTCTCAGTCCCGCACGAGTAGATGAAGTGCGCCTTATGGATCCCGAAACTAGACAAACTCACGTACTAGTGGCTGAGGATCAACTTAGTTTAGCTATTGGTAAAGAAGGACAAAATGTCCGTTTAGCTGCTCGTCTGACGGGTTGGAAAATTGACATCAAAGATAAAGCCAAGTACGACCATGCAGCAGAAGATGCTAGGTTTGTAGCAACGCGCGCAAAATATACACAACAAGTCAGTCATGTTGACGAGTTCGTAGAGGAAGATGAGCTTGAGGAAGTAGGCGTATATGAGGAAGCACAAATAAACCACCAGAACCAACTTGACGAAGACCAGCTTGATGAGGATCTACTTGATGATGATCAACT
>CAZZXJ010000052.1:4028-17755 GCA_964657905.1 uncultured Stigonema sp. | reverse complement strand
AGATTTCCTGAAAGTCCAGCGGGATAAGGGTTCCAAAATGTGTTCCTTAAGAGTTGGGCGCACCATACTCGACTGACACAGCTAAAACAGCGAAACCCAATACCGCCAGACTCAAGGCGATCGCCCGATGTCTCCTGATCGCTCTATGGTTATGTGGCATGTCTGCTGCTTTCTTGCTACAGTCTGTATAGTCCCGATCTTGGATGAAATTATGGCATCTGTCGAGCAAGTCATGAAAGAAGCTTTATCGTTGCCTAGTGTATCGAGAGCGTTGTTGGCAGAGAAGCTGGTTAGTCGTCTTGAGTTTGATGTAGACGACACACTCCAAAAACTTTGGGTAACTGAAGCCAAGAAGCGTCGAGATGAAGTCCGAAGCGGTGCAGTTCAACCCATTCCTGGAGAGGAAGCGTTAGCTAGGGTAAGACAACTCCTAGAGTAATGAAATACGTCTTTCACCCAGCAGCATTGACTGAATATTGATACAATAGTTAAGAATAATTGTAGGTTGGTTTGAGCGAAAGCGAAACCCAAAAAATGCCAGAAATCTTAGATGAGGGGCAACAAACGCCAGTGGCCGTGAGAGCGGGCTAATCCTCCTGCTGCACTGGCTCCCCAACCTACGGCTAATTCTTTAAAGTCACCTCAGCACGCACAACTCCCGCACGCTCATGACGAGCTGACAGTTTGACTGTGCCACCTTGAGGCGATCGCACAACCCATTCCACCTTCGCCCGGTCCTTAGTAGGATCTGCATGACGCCTAAAGGGATTTGAGGGCTTATAAGCGCGTCCCTCTAATTGACCCAACTCTTCACGCAGCTTACCCACCGCTAGAGTTGCACCAACAGGCAACTCAATTTCACAGATACAGCCCCGCACCAGCTTTTTCTCCAAGGCTTTCTCGGTGACGTAGGTGGGTAACCAGCCTGTGTTATGCACAACCAGTCGTACCCGATAAGTACCATCACCCAAGCTGTGGACACTAGCTTCGTAAATCTCCAAGCAGGGGGAGATTAACAGATGCCACACTAGCCAGTCAGGAAAACGGGCAATTTCCTTCTCCAGAAACTCTGGTGGTGGATTTGACCAAGCATACATAGTATCCCAACCACCCAGTTCGACTTGACCAAGTTGGGGATGGTCGAATGGATACCAATCGATATAGCCCTTTCCTCCCAGTTTTTCGTCACTCCAGCGCAGTAGCTTCAGGTCATCTTCTAAGGGGTGTTCTAGTTGCCAATCGATGTATTTATACTCAGTAATACCTGCTTGGCGCTGAGGACTCCAAACTTCTACCGTCCAGCCAAATACACCCAGGTGTTCATAAACCCAGTCATGGAATGTACCGCCGATCACCTGTTTGGGGTGATAGCGGAACTCATGAAATCCAGAAATAGCAGGGTATTCGGTAATTTCAGTACCCTTTTTCCCAATGCGCTGATAGGTACGCAAGTCGTTGACTGGTAATTCCTCATCGCTCTGATAGGCGTAGGCGCGTAATAAAACACCACTGAAGGTGTGGAAGGCAAGAGCTCCTGTGATGTTAGGATGAGTGCTGATAAACTGTACAAGCGATCGCACCTCCGGCTCCGATGTCGGATAAGGACCAGATCCTGCTTGCTCATGCTCCTGTCGCCACATATTAGGAAAATTACGGTTCAAGTCTAACCCTTCCTTAGCAGGCTGGACATGAATCTGGACTCCGTCGTAATTTTCTATACGTCCTTCTGGCAGCACACGGTAATACTGACCACCTGTTTCTGTCGGATCACGAGGTATCAACAGACGTGGTTCAGTAGGGCAGATTTTCCAAACTCCGTTAGGATCAGGAATTCGCATCATCAAAATGCGGCGATCGCCATCTATATCTTCAATGACTAAACCGTCCTCACCTTCGTGATCATGGGGATAAGGGCGGGTGCTGGAGCGAATAAATTTCGGCTTGTCAGCCAACGCCAACTCAACTCCATCAGGGTTGACGCGGGGGCAAATGTAGAAGGTGCGGGTGTCTAGACAACGGGTGATATCTGGGTGGGTTGCGTAACCTGTGACTAATGTTTGTAAAAGGTACAGACAGACACTTGATGATGCCACTTCAGCGGCGTGAATGTTGCCATCAACCCAAAGAGCAGGCTTTTCGTGATCTGAACCTGTAGCAAAATTGGTAACTGTGAGCAGCCAGATGTCACGCTCTTCATAGCTCTTGCCGATGCTTTCTATCCTCACCAACTGAGGAAATTCCTTAGCATAAGCATGCAGGATGCGTGTTAAATCTTCATAACGGTAGTATTTGTCGAACTTAACTTCTGGCATGGCAAAAACCCTGTCTACAAATGCACTTTACTACATTTCCACCTCTTCAAAGTGTTCAACAGTTGGAAATGGCTCATAAAAATGGTGAAGGAGTCTTTTCCACTCTTGATACTCGGAGCAGCCCCTAAATCCAACAGTATGAGCTTCTAAACTTTCCCATCTCACAAGCAATAAATATTTGCCTTTAACTTCTATGCATCTATGGAGTTCATGGGATAAATATCCCTTCATAGATGAAATAATATTGGAAGCATTTTTGAAAGCCGATTCAAAATCGCCCTCCAAACCGGGTTTGACATTAAGCAAAGCTGCCTCTAAAATCATGCTTACAAAAATAGTGCGGGTGATACACGTAAATTCTGTATTCTTTAATACTATAAGCATTTCATTCTATATATTTTGCTTTTGCTTCCTCCTCTGTTTTTTCTCTTCCTCCGCGCCCTCTGCGCCTCTGCGGTTCATTTCTCCTAAAACCTGAACACTAAGCAACAAAATACTGCTTAAGTATATACGCAATAACTTCACGAAAGGGCGTGTATCGTCCCTCTCCATCTTTTTCCAAAAAGCCTTGAGTAAGCTGCTGTATTTCTGCTTCACTCAAACCTTGAATAGCCTGCAAGGCAGCATCAATCGCTGCACGTCGCAGTTTTCTTAACTTATCTATATCAAGTGCTAGCTTGGCGATCGTTGTTTTAGCAGCAGCTTGCTTATCTAGATCATCTGTGGGCAGGATTTCTCCAAAAACAGAGTACTTAAAGAAGTCTTCACAACTCGGATTTAAGGGAGAAACCATCAGATCCTCATTATCTCCAGCCTGGGAATGCTTTAACTAGAGGCTCTGCCTCTGGTAAACTACAGGAGGCAGAGCCTCCGCATGGGCGTTCCTACGCTCTGCGTGGGAACGAGGAACGAAATTAGGTTCTATGCAATTGAATTGGTGGGCAATCTAGAAACCCGGTTTCTTAAAGAAACCGGGTTTCTGGGACGCAACAATTAGGCTGATTTTAACTGGACAACACCCTTATCAAAAACGCGGTTATCAGTGTCAATGCCGCTAATTTCTATTCTATCTGTATAAACTTCATAGGTAGCAAAACTCAACTTTGAAGCAGAATATTCTGTCCACTCAGAACGTCCTACAGGACGAGTATCTGCACCAGCACCACTAATTAAATAAGTTGTTCCATTGATAGAACGAGTACGCTCATAATGATGTTCATGACCATTGATGTAAAGTTGAACGCCGTATTTTGCAAAGAGGGGAGAGAAGGTTTTCATAAAAGTTGGATTACTGCCATAGATACCTGATGCATAAACTGGATGATGACCAAACACAACTTTCCAAGGTGCATTCGAGCGACTTAATTCTTGCTCTAACCAAACTAGCTGGTGAGTCCAGTCAGCATTACCGTTAGTATCTAAGGCAAAAAATTGCATTTTATCGCGACGAAATGTGTAATGGCGTCCATTCATATTAAAGTGGGGATATTTGACTTGCTCTTCGCCATTGTTACTGCGAATATCGTGATTTCCCAAACAAGCCTGAAACTTCACACCTTGTTTCAGCAATGGTGCATAGGGACGCTCAAACACCTCGCCAATTTTTTCCATTTCGCCATTGTTGTATATATTATCTCCAGCCAAAATGACTAAATCATAGGGATTTTGGCTATGATAGGCATTCATGGCTTTAGCTACAGCATACTGAGTTTTCTCACCAGTGCCCGTATCGGACACGGAAACAAAACGCATTAACAAGTCCTTTTTAGCTGGGATGGAGGCTATTGCGGTTTTTGATGCAGTAAGATCAGCATTTTTGCTTGATTGCGCTACGCAACCGATAAATCCCACACCGATAGCGCTGAGGCTACTTAAAAATAAAAATTGACGGCGTTTAAGGTTCATGATTCACCAAATTAAACACGTAGTAAGTTTAGCTGAAGCAACGAAGTGATACATTAGGGCAGAGGAGGCAGCACCAGCAATATATTTACATCGTTTATCCTTGATTCGCTGCTGTCGGTGAAAGTTCCATGTCACAAGACAATCCAAATTCTCAACCACCTTCTTCCCGCGAACCGGAAGCGAATCAGTCGGAACCTACGGCTGACCAAGTAACTCAACCTCCCCAAAAACCCTACCAGAGGGTCCAGCCATTTTGGAAGAATAAAGTTATCCAAATTCTGAGAGGGACCATTGGGCTGTTAGAAACAACGGTGGTGAAGCTGGAAACAGCACCTCCTCCTGGTACTAAGGAAACCCCTAGTTTTTTGCTGCGTCTTCAGTCGTTGTGGAGTGCAGCTTTAGCTAAGATCCGCTTTTTGTTACCCGATAGTCTATCAGCAAAATTGTCGAATACAGCTTTGACAGGGATTCTGGCGGCTATTGTTGTGATTCTAGTTTGGACAAATTCCAGTAGGGGCGAACGGCCGAGGGACCCTACTGAAGTAGCAAATGTTCCGCCTCAACAAGCAGAAATTCCTGTAACAATAACTACTCCAACAGAGCCAGTACCACCGCAAGCGCCGCCAGTAGAGCAAACGCCGCCATCGCCAGAACCCGAACCCGAACCGATTCCCACACCAACGCCAACGCCAACAATAATATTGACGCCAGAACAAAACTTGATTGCAGCGATAGAAAATCAAGTGGCGGAAGTTAGCGATCGCTTTGCCTCTGGACTCATAAAATCTATTCAAGCTAACTTTCGCACCAGCAGTGTCACACTTAAAATTAATGACGATTGGTATACTCTCAATCAATCCCAACAGGATAAACTATGCGACACGATACTGCAACGTTCTAAAGAACTGGATTTTAGTCATCTAGAGATTCTCGATTCCCAAGATAGGCTAGTGGCGCGTAACCCTGTTGTTGGTGATGAAATGGTGATTTTTAGGCGGCTAGTACCGCTACACGGAATTAAAAATTAAAAATTAAAAATTAGAAAAGCTTGCGTTGCAAACTTTCTAGGAATTCTGTCAGCGAAGAGGCAGGGGGGCAAGGGGATGGGGGGCAGGGGGGAAACCCCATCCATGAATGGATTCGCGCAAGTAGCAAGGACGTAGTATTTCTTGCACTACGTGTCTCGAAATACATATTTTCTTTTTTCCATAAATGAATTTAGGGGCTTGTACCTTTTTATTTCCCCATCCCCCCTGCCCCCTGCCTGTTTGGTCAGAAGCTTTAGGTAGAGCTATTCTCACAATTTCATCGCTCCCTGATTTAGTAGCTTGGTTAGAGCAGCAGTCAAGCAATTAACTTCAGATAATTAAATATTATCAGGTCGGAGATAATAACTCTGACCTTTTTTGTTATTTGAAGTTTGAGAAAAATTTAATTCTGCTTGCTATCTTAATAATATTAATTCAGTATAAAACTAGGTGTGAAGTGTGAGTTACGACAACGTTTGTAAACTATTAGCTGAAAAATATCCAACCGAATTTGCGCGTTGGTTGTTAACGGTTGAACCGGGAGAAATCGAAGTATTAAAAACAGAATTGAGTATCGAACCTATTCGGGCTGACTCCGTGACATTTCTGCAAACAGAAAATCGGATTTTACACATTGAATTTCAAACCAGAGCAAAGTCTGATACTCCCATTCCATTTCGGATGTTGGATTATTCTGTTAGATTAAAACGTCAATACGACGTTCCCGTTACGCAGGTGGTGATATTTTTGCAAGAAACAAGTAACGAAATTGCTTACACCACAGAATATGTTGATGAAACAACAACTCACCGCTACCAAGTAGTGCGAATGTGGGAGCAAGATTCAATGCTATTTCTCGATAATCCCGCATTATTGCCATTAGCACCATTAACGCAAACAACCTCACCCCAAAGGTTATTATCACAAATTGCCCAGAGTGTTGCTAGAATTTCGGATAGGGATACTAGGCAAGATATTGCAGCTTACACAGAGATATTAGCAGGCTTGCGGTTTCAAAAAGATTTAATTCGTCAATTATTGAGTGAGGATATTATGCAAGAGTCAGTAATTTATCAGGATATATTGCAGAAGGGAGAACAAAATGGAGAACATAAGGAGGCTTTTCGCTTCTTGAGTCGCCAGTTAAATCGATGCTTTGGTGAAATAGATTCGCCAATAATTGAGCGTATCCGAGTATTATCTACCGAACAATTAGAAAATTTGGGAGAAGCATTATTTGATTTTTCAAATGTAGCTGATTTAGAAGCTTGGTTAAACCAACAAGAAAATAGTTAGTTTGTTTTAACGAATGTAGAGACGCGATATATCGCGTCTGTGATTTGAAGCGAGGATATTATGCAAGAGTCAATGATTATTAATCATCCTCCCCCTGCTAAAAAAGGGGACCGTAATCATTTAAGCTGAGAATTTCCTGCTGTCCAGAATCGGAAATTAGTACCAGTCCGGATTGAGCGGGTTGATTTGGCTCAAAGGTGCCGTGACAAGCTATGTGGACACAAAAGCAACTTGCTAAATCCAACAAATCTCAAGTTCCGACGCAACCCCAAGAAAAAAGCAATAAACAGGCATCAGTTACGAAATCAGTTCAAGCTTCGATTGTGCAGATTCAGGTAGGGTGTACAACTAAGGTATACTGGGTAGACAATAGTAAAACATGTTACCTGACTGTAGAAGGATCGGGAAGTGGATTTTTTGTAGACTCAAATGGCTACATAATCACAATGCTCATGTCACTGACTTCGTTGAGAATTCAGATAAGTGCCTCAAAAGCCATTTTGAAATATCGCTCTTATACGGCAAGTTCCATTTCCAAAAGGCAGCAGTCAATTCCACCAGTGCGACTGTTAAACTTAAGCAATAAAAAATTATGGTAATTTTTAAACGGCGGACGTAGGATAACTACCGTGCTTCTACCCAATCATGGCTGATTTATACCCTCTCACCAGATAATCAATACCAGTAATAGCAGTGCCAACAACAACTGCGTGTGCTCCTAAATCAATCGCTTGTCGAGCCATCTGCGGCGAGGAAATGCCGCCTTCACAAATCGCTGGAATGTCTAATTGTACCATTTGACTAAGCAGTTCCCAACCAGGGGGAGAAAGATGCTTAGTTGCGGCAGTGTAGCCAAAAAGAGTTGTCCCTACAACGTCTGCACCAGCAGCACAAGCAGCGATCGCCGCCTCGATTGTATCCACATCTGCCATGACTGGTTTGCCTAATTCCCGATGAATTTGGGCAATGATATCTACTATGGTTTCACCACCAGGTCGATGTCTGGTAGTGGCATCTATGGCGATGATGTCTGCTCCCGCTTTTGCTACAGCAGCAGCGTGATGAAGCTGTGGCGTAATGTATACATCAGATCCAGATATGACTTGCTTCCATAGCCCAATAATCGGCACTGTCACTCGTTCCCGCACAGCGCTGATGTGAGCAGGAGTATCAATCCTGACTCCAAGTGCACCATTATTGACAGCAGCTTGCGCCATTGCTGCAATCACCATTGGTTCATGCAATGGTGAATCAACAGGAGCTTGACAGGATACAATCAGTCCGTGACGCAAGGATTGAATTGAATAATGATTAGTCATTAGCGGTTGTTAATTGTTAATTGTTGATTGTCAAAAAGTACCATTAACCACTCCCGTAAGGGCGGGGTTACCCCGCCCCTACCCACTCCCTACTTTTAAAACATTATGCATCGTACTAGTGCCACATCGGGAGGATGGAATCCTCAGTCGGAAGGTGTAATTTTTATAGAACAAACTCCAGCGCCTTTAGTGTTTCTGACGGCGGCTGATACCGATATTCAAACTCTGGCAGCAGCATCTGCCAATTTACCCGCCACATTTCCTCAATTTAGAGTCGCCAACTTGTTACAATTGCAGCAGCAAGTAAGTATTGATACTTATGCTGAGCAAGTTTTAGAACTTGCCCAAGTAATTATTCTGCGCTTAATAGGAGGACGTTCCTACTGGAGTTATGGGTTGGAAGTGGTGCAGGAAATTGTGGAACGTAGTGGTAAAACCCTAATAGTCATCTCAGGGGACGACGCTCTTGATCCTGATTTAATCTCCCACTCTACCCTGCCTTTGAGCACCGTTCATCAGGTATGGTGCTACTTCAATGAAGGCGGCGTGGAAAATATTGTCAACGCCCTCCTGTTTATTGCCGATACTTCCTTGTTAACTTCATTCAATCCCCCACCACCGCAAGTAGTTCCCCGTGTGGGGTTGTATAAAGGGGAGTGGGTAGGGGCGGGGTTACCCCGCCCGTACGGGAGTGGTGAGTGGGGTTCTTCCCTACTCCCCAAAGTAGGTATTCTCTTCTACCGTGCTCATTATCTGGCAAGGAACACCAAGGTCATTGATGCTTTATGTGCAGCCTTGGCAAAGCGAAATTTAGAACCAGTACCAGTGTTTGTCTCTTCTTTGCGTGAAGCCGATGTGCAAGCTGAATTGATTAAGTTTTTCCAGCCCAAGGACTCTACCGAGCAAATTGCACTGCTGCTGAATACGACCAGTTTTTCTTTGGCGCGGTTAGATACAGAAACACCCCAGGTCGAACTATGGCAAAAATTGGATGTGCCGGTGTTGCAGGTGATCCACAGCAGCGGATCTATTGAGCAGTGGGAGTCGCAGTTTCAAGGGCTTTCACCCCGCGATATCGCAATCAATGTGGCGTTACCAGAAGTGGATGGGCGAATTATTAGTCGCGCTGTGTCTTTTAAGACGGTGCAATCCCGCAATCCCCATTTAGAAACTGATGTGGTGGTTTATGAACCAGTGGGCGATCGCATTGAGTTTGTCACCGATCTTGCAGCTAATTGGGTGCGCTTGCGCTTCTCACCACCACAAGAACGCCGCGTCGCCCTGATTTTGGCAAATTACCCCACCCGCGATGGACGTCTCGCCAATGGTGTGGGACTGGATACGCCAGCCAGTTGTGTCGAAATCCTCAAGGCTTTACAGTTAGCTGGGTATCAGGTAGAAAATTTACCAGATAACGGGAATGAGTTGATTCAACGCCTGACTGCTGGGGTGACGAATGACCCGGAAGGTAGGGAGTTGCGCACTGTAGGGCAAAGTGTTGCGTTGAAGGAGTATCAAGAGTATTTCGCTTCTTTACCGGAGGGAGTCAGGCAGGGTATTGGTCAGCGTTGGGGAAGTGTTTTTGAAACGAACCGCCAAGAGGAGGAGAGTTTCGCGGTTGCGGGGATTCAGTTGGGTAATGTGTTTGTGGGAATTCAGCCGGCGCGAGGCTATGATCTTGACCCCAGTTTGAATTATCATGCACCGGATTTGGAGCCAACCCATGCTTATTTAGCTTTTTATTACTGGGTGAGAAAATGTTTTGGCGCTGATGCTGTGATTCATGTGGGGAAACATGGAAATTTAGAATGGCTACCTGGTAAAAGTGTGGCTTTATCTAGTCATTGTTATCCTGAAGTGGCTTTAGGGCCAGTTCCCCACTTATATCCTTTTATTGTTAATGACCCTGGTGAAGGTTCACAAGCAAAGCGTCGTGCTCAAGCAGTGATTTTGGATCACCTGACGCCGCCAATGACTCGTGCGGAACTCTATGGTTCTTTACAAAAGTTGGAAAATTTAATTGATGAGTATTATGAGGCTGAGAGTTTAGATCCAGAGCGGTTACCAGTTATTTGTGAGCGGATCAGCGCGTTGGTCGCTCAAGAAAATCTCCATCTAGATTTGGGATTAGCTAATGGCAAAGAACAATTAGCAATTAGCAATCAGCAATTACCAATTAACAAGATGGATGGTTATCTTTGTGAATTAAAAGAAGCCCAAATTCGCGATGGCTTGCACATTTTTGGACAGTGTCCTCAAGGACGCCAGTTGCGGGATTTAATTGTGGCGATCGCCCGTCATCCTAATCGCAATTCATTGGGACTCACCCGCGCTTTAGCTCAAGATCTTGGCTTAGATTTTGACCCAATTACAGATGATTTCAGCACTCAGCTATCAGCGAAAGAACGTCAGCTTTTAACTGAGAAACAAGGGCAATCCTGTCGCACTGTCGGCGATGCAGTTGAAGTCTTGGAACAACTTGCCGCAACTCTCGTCGAACAACTCATCCAAAATCCCAAATCCAAAATTGCCACCGCTGATATCTGCGTGTATCCGCGTGTATCCGCGATTCAAAATCCCAAATCCCAGTTGGTTCTCAACTGGATAAGTTCGAGTCTCCTTCCTGCTGTGCAACAAACTTACCAAGAAATTACCAACTTATTACGAGGACTAGATGGCACTTATGTCGAGAGTGCTCCGGCGGGCGCACCCACGCGGGGACGCCCGGAAGTTCTACCAACTGGTAGAAACTTTTACTCTGTTGATATTCGCGCTATTCCAACAGAAACTGCTTGGAGTGTAGGGAGAAAAGCAGCTGAAACATTAATCGAATGTTATACCCAAAAAAATGGAGAGTATCCAAAAACACTGGGCTTATCATTGTGGGGAACTGCCACAATGCGAACTGGGGGAGATGATATTGCAGAGGCTTTGGCTTTACTTGGTGTGCAACCTGTGTGGGATGGTGCAGCGCGGCGAGTGGTAGATTTTGAAATTTTGCCACTTTCAATTGTGGGGCGTCCCCGTGTGGATGTAACGTTGCGTATTTCTGGCTTCTTTCGAGACGCTTTTCCCAACTTAATTGACTTATTTGATCAAGCAGTCACAGCAGTGGCGGCGTTGAATGAACCGCCAGAACAAAACCCTTTAGCAAAGCAAGTTCGCCAAGAAACCGAGTTTTGGACCATATCGGGTTTGGGCGAAAAAGAGGCATCGGTGCGATCGCGCTACCGTATCTTTGGTTCTAAAGCAGGTGCATACGGTGCTGGACTCCAAGGCTTAATTGAATCGCAAAACTGGACAGATGACCAAGATTTAGCTCGCGCCTACATTAACTGGAGTTGCTACGCTTATACCTCAGGAGGGGGAGAGGGAGATGGGGAGACAAAGGAGAGGGATGCTTCCTCATCCCCCATCGCTGCACCCGAAGCCTTCTCACAGCGATTGCAGAACATGCAGATTGTGCTACACAACCAAGATAACCGCGAACACGATTTGCTCGATTCTGATGATTATTACCAATTTCAAGGTGGCTTAACAGCAGCAGTACGTGCTGTACAGGGAAAAAATCCCCAAACATATTTTGGTGATAACTCCATTCCTGACAAACCACGAGTCCGCCAACTCACTGAAGAAATTGCACGGGTGTATCGTTCGCGTGTAGTTAATCCCAAGTGGATTGCTGGAGTGATGCGCCACGGTTATAAAGGTGCATTTGAAATGGCGGCGACAGTGGATTATTTATTCGCCTACGATGCTACAGCAAAATGTGTGGAAGACCATATGTACCAAGGGATAGCACAGGCGTATCTATTTGATTCAGTTGTCGCAGAATTCATCCAGGATTATAACCCCTGGGCTTTGCGTGATATTGCTGAGAGATTATTAGAAGCAGATAAACGCGGTTTATGGCAGGATGTAAATATACAAACACTGGAAAATTTGCGAAACTTGGTTCATCAAGCTGAAGCAGCGATTGAAGAAAAATCAGAAGTTTAGAAAAAAATTATGGACACTCTTGCGTATTTCCACGTAGCCTCTGCCTACGAAGACTGCCCACCCAATGAATTGGTTTCCCTGAACTGTTTGTTAAAGAATACAGCAGCACCGGACTGGAAGAGGTTGTCTAGTAAGGCTTGGAGGTATATGCTACCTCTTGCACTGACCTTATCTGTACTTAGTTTTATAAGTAACGCAATAGCACTTGAAAGAGGTGATCAAGGTCCTTCCGTTAGAAGCTTACAACAAAACTTGAAAACGGCAGGATTCTATCAAGCTCCAATTACTCAAGTATATGATGCTCGTACAGAAGATGCTGTTCGCCGCTTCCAAAATGCTGCTGGCTTAGACACAAGCGGCATTGCCGGCTCAACAACTGTGCAGAAATTAGAGAACTGGCGCTGGCGTCATACCTCTGGTGTTGGTTACCAAGGGAGAACACCTAGTTGGGAAATAGCTGAGGTTTCTGAAACCAGAAACCCCAGTCCTGAGAGTTTCACAACTAATAACGACCATCGCCATTCCGAGTTCTTGAAGAAAGGAGATGAAGGTGAAGATGTCAGATCCCTCCAAGAAAGATTGCGAGTGGCAGGTTTTTATTACGGTAACTCAACTGGGATATTTGGCCCAATTACCGAAGAAGCTGTGAAGCAGTTTCAAGAGGCTTACAAATTGGATGTTGATGGTGTTGTCGGACCAGTAACATTACGAAAATTGCCACCTGCTGGTGTTGGCTATGGAGAAGAGACTCCCAAACTGCATGTTGATGGAGATCAACTTCGCTTAGGCGATCGCGGTGAGGTAGTTAGAGTTCTTCAGGAACAGTTGATTAAAGCAGGATATTTGCAAGGAGAGCCAAATGGGTACTATGGTCCCTATACGGCAGATGCTGTAAAGCGTTTTCAGGAAGCTAATTACTTGACAGTCAGTGGCGTTGCAGGTACAACCACCCGCGCCAAGTTGTACAGCTTGGTTAATACTACTTCCGACACAAGAGAGTTTGATGTTCTGGAAATACAAAGACGACTCAGAGAGCGGGGTTTCTACAAAGGTCCGCTCAATGGTGTTATGGGGGAGCAAACCAAGAAAGCCATTAAACAAGCCCAAGAATTCTACGGCATTAGCCTGAGTGACGTTAGAACCGGACGGTATTAGCATCCGCTTTACGATCTGGACAGTTCCGATGCATCTTGGTTACCAACCATGACAGCAAGTTGGAACCCGCTCAAAAATTTCGTTAAGTAGTTGATGCGAGCATCTCCCTCAATCATCCACCCAAGTGCTATAGTGGCATCAGTGCCCGTTGGCACTTGGGACAAACTGCATGAATTGTCAATTGACAGTCGAGCAGTTGATAACCTTCTTTTTGGGCAGTTTTTGCCCCAATTTTTAAGATAGAGTCGTTTTTGAACTCAATGGTCGTGTTGCACCTGACGCAAATTAGGTGATGGTGGTGATAGGGGTATGGCTGGTTGATTTCGTAATGTTTATGTCCCTCTCCCAGTTCTAGTTCCCGTAAAATGCCCATCCGTGCCATCAACTTCAAAGTCCGATAGATAGTGGAAAGGCTGATTCCTTCTCCTTCTAATTCTAATCTATGGTAAAGATCCTCAGCACTAAGATGTTCTCCTTGCGGAAGCTCTTGAAAAATTTGGAGAATTATTTCTCTTTGGGGGGTTAAACGCCATCCGCGTTCGTTTAGTTCTGCCCTGAGTGAAGTTGCTGTGTAGACAGTCATACTAGTTTTTCTCAACAAAGCCTGTTAGTTGCGAATATAGCAAAAGTTTTGCGCAATTTGCAATAATAATAGTCTATTGAGAATAATTACCTAATGGTCATTTGTCATTTGTGAATGACCAATGACCAAT
>CAZZXJ010000052.1:1081-4018 GCA_964657905.1 uncultured Stigonema sp. | reverse complement strand
ACTAACTCAATGACTCCAAGTAGTCACGGATCAGGTTGCGTCGTTTGGGTTGACGCAGCTTTTGCAAGGCTTTGGATTCAATTTGCCGTACTCGTTCCCGTGATAAGTCGAGAGCACGTCCAATTTCTGCTAGCGAGTAAGGATGACCATCTGCCAAACCAAACCGCATCAAAATGACATCGCGTTCACGGCTAGTTAAATCTGCCAAAAGATTTTGCAAGTCTTTTTGTAAAGATTCGCGCATTAACATTTCTTCTGGCGTTACACTGTTGGTTTCGAGTAATTCCCCTAACTCTGTATCTTTATCCTTTCCTACCTTGGTTTCCAAAGAAACCGAGCGAGGTACTCGTAACAAAACTTCCCGCACTTGAGTTGGTGTCATATCTAGCTCTAGAGCAAGGTCTTCTAGGGTGGGAGTCCGACCTTTTTCTTGGGCAATTTTGCGTTGAGCTTTTTTGATTTTGTTCAGCTTTTCCGTAATGTGAACTGGTAGGCGGATCGTGCGGCTACTCGTGGCGATCGCCCGTGTGATTCCCTGACGAATCCACCAGTAAGCGTAGGTGCTAAAGCGATAACCTTTTGTCGGGTCAAACTTTTCGACTGCTCGTTCTAAACCTAGAGTGCCTTCTTGAACTAAATCCAACAATTCCAAGCCGCGATTTTGATACTTCTTGGCAACAGATACTACTAGGCGAAGATTAGCCTTGATCATGTGTTCTTTTGCCTGTAGTCCGTCGCTCTGAATTTGCTCCAGTTCTTCCACCTTCAACTTGGCAATTTCAGCCCACCGACGTTTCCCCTGTGATAATATTTGCTTGAGTTCTGACACCTCTACATCAGCAGCACGAGCCCACCGTTCAAAAGAAGGACGATGTCCCAGCCCACATGCCAGACGCTCTTGAGTTTCGATCACTCGATAATAAAGTGAAATGACTTCTTCTCCTTGTTTGGCAGCATTGGCCAGGATAATCCGCATCCGCAAGTAGCGCTGGACTTTTTGAGCTTCTGAAACCTCTTCATCTCGCCCTAACAAACGAACCCGACCAATTTCCTGAAGATACAAACGTACCAGATCTGTACTGCGACGGTTAGGGCTTGCAGCAAAACTAGCAGGGTCGGTAGAAGCCGGGTCTAGCTCATCTAGATCATCATCTACTGACAACTCACTCTCATCTATGGTGAGATCCGAGTCAAAGACCTGGCTGGATTGTTTGATATCGTAAGCGGCATCTGCGTAAAAAGATGTTGCTGGCATAAAGATCGTCTCAATGGCTCCAGGTAACAATAGAATACGGTCAGCTAATCAACTGTTGCTATTGTTCCCGTGATTCTAGAAGAACTAACACGGTTGAGGAGGTTTTTTTATTATTAAAAAAACCTGTACTGGTTTTTTGACACAGTTACCCCTATTCGAGCCAGTGGCTGAAGCTGAATCGATTGAACCAATAGCTATTCAAATGCACAGATAGGCGTTATATTACAAACTACTTAGTCAAGATTTGCACCTTGATAAATCTTAACTCTGAATCTTATAGGTATAAACATATACTAAGTAAAATCCTGGTAAGAAATTTTTCGCTCACAAGTTTTTTGTTGCTAAACTGCTACCTCTAGGTAGAAATTCTCTGTTACACATTTTTTTCATGGCTATACTATTGAGTATCTCCCTAGACATCCTCGGTTTATCCCCACTGCACCAGCGATGTAAATGGAATAACCAAAGCCTGAACGAAAAGCCAGTGGGAGCAGATCGCAATGCTATCGCTTAGGACGCGAGGCGGTTCAGGTGTGACGAGATTGTATGGTATCCAGGGCATTGAAAGTTCAAAACATCAAAGTTCTGGGTATCCATAGTCATATCTACATCAATGTCAAGGTGGTTTCCTGAAGATTTGCGAATTTCTCTTAGTGATTATTGGGAATGGTTAGTGGGTAGACGTCAGCCAACAACTAATAACTGTACAGGCGAACCACCGTTCGCCCGTACTAACCACTAACATCAGGAGTTGAAAACTCTGGCTTAATGTCTCGTAGCATCAGTTCCGAGAGGGCTTGTCGGGGTGTGACTTCATTCTCAAGTAAGCGATGAACTTGTTCGGTAATTGGCATAGAGATATATTGCTGCTTGGCTCGCTGTACTAAAACCTGTGTCGTATTGATTCCCTCGGCGGTTCCCTCTAAATAGCTAAGAATTTCTGTGAGTGTTTTGCCACAAGCTAGCTGGTAGCCAACTTGGTAATTGCGACTTAAGGGGCTGTTACAGGTTGCTAGCAAATCACCCAAACCGGACAAACCGTAAAATGTTTCCATTTTCGCACCCCAGTGGATACCAATGCGAACCATTTCTGTGAGGCCACGAGTGAGGAGGGCGGCTTTGGCATTAGTTCCCAGCTGCAAGCCATCACACACACCTGCGGCGATCGCCATCACATTTTTTAGCGTTCCCCCCAGTTCCACTCCTAAGGGATCGGGATTGGTATAAACCCGGAAAAGATGAGAAGACAACACCACTTGCACTAACTCTGCCGCAGTGGTGATGCTGCTAGCAACTACCGTTGCAGCTGGTAATGACCTTTGAATTTCTTTAGATAAATTAGGTCCACAGAGGACAACTACTGGATGGTGAGGGAACGTTGTTTGCCAAATTTGCGAAGGCGTGCAGGCGGTTTGGGGATCTAAGCCTTTCGTCGCCGTCACAAAAATTGTCTCAGGAGAAACAGGTAAAGACTTGACTTGAGAAGCAACGCTGCTTACACCCTTCATTGAAATAGCTGAAAGGATAATATCGGCATCTTCGATCACCGCCGCCAAAGTTTCGGAACTTTGGCGCGACCAAACACGCAGACTATGACCATTCGCCTCTGCCAGAGTTGCTAAAGCGCTTCCCCAAGCACCCGCGCCCAAAATGGCTACGGATTTTGGATTTTGGATTTTGGA
>CAZZXJ010000052.1:0-1071 GCA_964657905.1 uncultured Stigonema sp. | reverse complement strand
ATTATCAATGATGAATTATGAAGCGGGAACATTGCCCCAATTCATAATTCATCATTCAGCATTCATAATTCATCTGCGGGGATAACGTTCCATTAATTCCCTCACCTGCTCAGCATGATATGAGCTTCTTGTCAAGGGTGAAGAAACAACTTGTAAAAATCCTAGTTCTTCACCGAATGCCTTCCAAGCAGCAAATTGCTCTGGGTGGACAAATTGATCGACTTGCAAGTGTTTTTGACTGGGTTGGAGGTATTGCCCAATTGTTAAAATATCGCAATCCACTGCTCGCAAATCTTGCATAACTAGGCGGATTTCTGCATCTGTTTCGCCAAGTCCCACCATAATACCGGATTTTGTGTAGATCCAAGGTGCAAAGGAGTGCGATCGCTTCAACAATTCCAGTGTCCGCTCATAGTTACCTTGGGGACGCACTCGCCGATACAAACGCGGAACCGTTTCTGTATTGTGGTTGAGGACTTCTGGTTGTGCTTGGAGAATCAATTTCAGTGCATCCCAGTTACTACACAAATCAGGAATCAGTACCTCAATTGTTGTTTGGGGAGAGATAGTGCGAACAGCTTCAATACACCGAACAAACTGCAACGCACCACCATCGGGTAAATCATCCCGGTTCACGGAAGTGATGACTACATGATTAAGTTTCATGCGGCGTACCGCTTCCGCCAGTCGTGCTGGTTCTGTAGAGTCTAGAGGTTTGGGTTTTTTCTCAAAGTCAATATCGCAGTAGGGACAGGCTCGTGTACAAGCTGGTCCCATAATCAAAAACGTCGCAGTACCAGCTTTGAAGCACTCACCTATATTCGGGCAGGACGCTTCCTCACAAACCGTATTCAGGGCTAAATCCCGCAAAATTTCTTTAACGTTACCAACGCGCTCCCACTGTGGCGCTTTCACCCGCAACCAGTCTGGTTTAACAGTCACAATCCGCTTTTGCCACTTTAGATATACAACGTTAATGCTAGCAAGCTTCTTGGGTTGTGGATGAATTTTTGGGGAGTGGAGATGGGGGAGTGGGGGAGGATGAGGAGGATAAGGAGGACAAGGAGGACA